>JBGQHA010000081.1:0-8881 GCA_041497735.1 Dehalococcoidia bacterium
CCCGATTCGATCGCGGCGATGCTTGCCAGGCCCGCCTCCGTCAGCCGCGACCAGAGCCGCCGCAGGCTGATCCGTCCTTGCGGCTCGAACGTCGGCGCGCACTTGACGCCATCGATAGCGCGGCCGGCGTGAAGGGTGAGCAGCAGCGCTTCGAGCTGGGCGGACAGCTCGTTCTTGCCGCCCTGGCGCGCCATCTCAATCGAGAAGCTCAGCCCGCGGCCGCGCAGGACACTCTCGAGAATCGCGCGCCCGGCCTCGATCTGATATGGGCGAAGCCGTTGCTTCCACGGCCCGGCGAGCAGGGCGGCGCTTGATTGTTCGTCCGAGATCGAAAAAAAATGGCCCATCTGGAATCTGTACCCGGCGAATTTTCTTGATTGAACGGCCCGCGCAATCACGCGAAGAGCCGGATGACCACCTGCGTGGCAACGGCGCCTGCGAGCAGGAAGAGCAGCCCGTTGACGCGCCCCTTCACCTCATCGAGCTGGCGTTCGAGGTTACGGAGGCGCTCGTCTACGACGGCGCGGAAGGCGGCGGGCGATAGACTCTCGATGGGCTCCTCCGCCGGCAGCCGTTTTCCGCCGCGGAACAGCCGCGCGAGCGCCCGCTCGAGCGCCCTGCTCATGCGCCGGCGCCTTGCGCAGGAAGGAGCACGCCAAGCTCATCGACGACTGCCGCGAGCTTCTCTCCCAGATCCTTGCCGGCCCGGGGCGACAGCCGGTAGCGAGCGGAGACGAGCTTCACTAAGAGCTCCATGCCGCGCACCATGAGCCGAAAGTCATCGGCTCGTTCGTCCTCGGAGCGCTTGTTCAGCAGCCCGCGCAGCTTCGTGCGGAGCAGATCGATCTCCATATCTAAGCCTTCGATGTCCGCGGCGTACTTCAGAGCAGTCCGCTGGGCGGCATCGAGCGCGCTGCCGTAGAAGTCGCGCACGACGGGCGGGCGGCCGCGCGGCCTCTTGTGGCGTTCATTCCCTTCGGCGGCCACTGTCCGGCTCCAACAGGTCCAGCAGGCGTTCGAGCGTTTCGGGCGGCAGACGCGCGGCCTCTTCAGCCACGCCCAGCAGGAGGCAGAGGGCCGCCAGCGTCCAGTTCTTCTTCCTGATCGCCACCGTGAGAACGGATGCCGCCATTGCTACGAACGGAGCCTCCGCAGAACGAGGATCGACACGAGCAGCGTGGCTACCAGCAGCGGCAGCCGCACGAGCGCCCAAACGCCAACCGACAACTCGCCGAAGGAGATCAGTTGCGGCTGGAACCAGAACAGCGCTTGCGAAAACGCCGCCTCGATCACCGCCGCGCCACCCACGAGCGCCAGCGTTACCGCCGCGATGCGCCGGTCGCGCCCCAGGGAGCCGTTCCAGGCGTGCTCCGCGAAGTACGCCAGGTTGAACGATCCGCTGACCGCGGTCATCAGGTCTTCCCCCACGACGAGACCTCCAATGTTCATCCGAAAGCTCCCTGCATCAAGTGATACTAGAATAGAACGTGTGTTCTATCCCGTCAAGGCCATCTCGTCTCTCCCGCAGCGCCTCGGAGTCGGGGAAATCCCTACGTAGATTTGCTGCGGGCTGCCGATGTTAGTGCTGGAGGTAACGAACAATGAAGACGGCAACCAAGGTGGTGGCCAGACTAGACACCCAGGACGAAGGCGAGTGGCTCCAGCGCCTTCTTGCCGATATCCAACGAGAGATCGCGGAGGAGCCCACCGCAGGCGCGGTTGCGCGCATGCGTGGTCGCCTGTTCGCAGTCATCGGCCGGCCCGAGCGGGTCGCCGCCTAGCCCCGCCCCCGGTCCGTCTCAGAGTCCTGCAACGAGAGCGAAGGCCCCGTATCGGGGGCCTTCGTCTGTTCGGGCTGCGGGGCGGGGCGGGGCCGTGCCTTACCCGTCCGGATTGTATTCATCCTCCGCCCAACGTCGCGGATTGTCTTCGATGTACCATCGTATGCGTTTGAACTCATCGTCATTGCGGATGATGCGCTCCTAGTAGTTCCGTTGCCAGACGGCGGTTCTTGTCGTGTCGGGTAGTGCGTTGATACGGCGCGTGGCTGACGATTTGAAACCACCGACGAACGCCCCGACCGACCGCGGTGGCGGGCCGTAGGGGCGACCGGTGGTCGCCCTGGGGTGAGGCGGGAACGCCTGATCAGGGCGACCGCCGGTCGCCCCTACGCCGCGATCGCGGATCGTGACGATCCCGTGAACGTGGTTTGGCATCAGTACGTACGCGTCGATTTCCAGTTCCCGGCGGATCGCCGCCGAACGCCCCCACTCCGCGCACGCAATCTCGCCGAGGGCGTTCAAACGCATCTCGCCGTCAACAACCTCTCCGAACAGGCACTCGCGGTTGTGGGTGCAGATCGTGATGAACAACGAGCCGCCAAGCGAGTAGTCGTACTCGGGTAAGCGAATGGAACGCCGATGGTGGCGGTCGGGATCGTAACGCACCAGGCCATATTACGCCGCACGTAGCGGCGCCTGCCAACACGGCCGCCGTTCTCCGTAGGGGCGCCTGCCCTCGAGCGAAGCGAAGGGGCGGTCGCCCCGTGCGCCCCTACGGTGCCTCGTCCAGTGGGAGCTGCCTTCCGTCTAGAAACGCCCGCACGGGAGCGAAGGAGCGCCGATGGATTGGGCATGGGCCGTATTCGGCCAGGGCGCGCAGGTGGTCCGGAGTACAGTAGCCCCGATTTTGCGCGAAGCCATAGACCGGATACGAGCCGTCGTAGCGGTCCATCAGCCGGTCGCGTTCCACTTTCGCCAGCACCGATGCTGCTGCGACAGACGCAGCCAGTGAGTCTCCGTGGATGATCGACCGCTGCGCCCAGCTCATCCCGTCGTCCGGTAGCCGCACGGCGTCGATGAGTAACAGGTCCGGAGCACACTCCAGCGCGGCAACCGCGCGCAGCATCGCTATCCGCGTTGCGACCAGCAGGCCCAGCTCATCGATCTCTTCGTGGCTCGCTGCGCCGACAGCGCACGCCGCAGTCTCGCGGAGACGCCCAGCCAGCTCTTCGCGTCGCTTCGCCGGGAGCAGCTTCGAGTCGCGCAGCTCCGACCACCAGGGTTCGGCAAACTGCGGATCGAGGATCACCGCCGCCGCCACCACCGGTCCGGCCATCGGCCCCCGGCCTGCCTCATCGATGCCCGCAACGTGGCGGTATCCCTCCCGCCAGGCCCGGATCTCTTCGTTTAACGTCGGGAGGCCGCGATATGGGTTCATGCAGGATTCACGAGCGCTCGTGCCTCACATCCGATGCTACGGGGGGAGCATAGGACGCGTCAAACCCCATGCTATCATTCGGAGCTATTTCAGCCAGGAGGTGCAAGATGCCCATTGTGCGAATCGAAATGTGGCCGGGCCGGACCGAGGCGCAGAAGCGAGAGCTCGCCCGGGCCATCACGGAAGTCGTTTGCAACGTTGCTCACACCACGCCGGAAGCGACGATCGTCGTGTTCCAGGAAATCGCCAAAGAAGACTGGGCGCAGGCCGGCCGCCTCGCATCGGAGGAGGACTGACGATCCTTCCTGCGGATCGAATACGTAATGAATAGGGAGTTTGCATCGTTCCTTCGGAAGCGGGAGCTGCTATAATAGGTAAGCGCCCGCAGACCCGCAGACCGGGAACCGCGGGCGCGTGAAGTAGGTACTGCATGAGTTCTCGCTGGCTACGCAACGGCTTCATCTACCTCCTCATCCTGGTAGCTGTCGTTGCGATTGTGTACTCCTTCTTCGGCCGCTCCAGCAGCGTCAAGAGTATAGACATCAGCCAGGTCATCACCGACGCGAAGGCTGGCCAGATCAAGCAGATTTCCGTCAGCGGAGACTCGCTGACTGTCAAGTACCAAAACGGCGAACAGTTCAAGTCCCGTAAGGAAAAGGGCTCCAGCATTGGCCAGCTGGTGGCGGATCAAGATGGCAACCTGCCGAAGGGCCTCAACATCGACGTCAAGACCTCCAGCAGCTTCGGCAACTGGGTCAACATCCTCATTAGCTTCCTACCGCTCGTTCTCTTCGGCGGGCTCATCTTCTTCTTCATGCGTCAAGCGCAGGGCTCCAACGCCCAGGCGATGAGCTTCGGCAAGAGCAAGGCGCGCACCTTCTCCGGCAACCGCCCGACGGTGAGCTTCGCCGACGTCGCGGGCGTTGATGAAGCCAAGGAGGAGCTGCAGGAGGTCGTCGAGTTCCTCAAGTACCCGGAGAAGTTCGCAGCGCTCGGCGCGCGCATCCCGCGCGGCGTACTGCTCCTGGGCCCGCCCGGCACCGGCAAGACGCTGCTCTCCCGAGCCGTCGCCGGTGAGGCAGGTGTTCCCTTCTTCTCCATCAGCGGCTCCGAGTTCGTCGAGATGTTCGTCGGCGTGGGCGCGTCCCGCGTCCGCGACCTGTTCGATCAGGCCAAGCGCAACGCGCCGTGCATCGTCTTCGTCGACGAGATCGACGCCGTCGGCCGGCAGCGTGGCGCGGGACTCGGCGGCAGTCACGATGAGCGCGAGCAGACGCTGAACCAGATCCTAGTGGAGATGGACGGCTTCGACACTAACACAAACGTGATCGTGCTCGCCGCCACGAACCGCCCCGACATCCTCGACCCGGCGTTGCTCCGCCCGGGCCGCTTCGACCGGCAGGTCGTGCTCGACCGCCCCGACATCCGCGGCCGCCAGGCCATTCTCGAAGTGCACGCCAAGGGCAAGCCGCTCGGCGAAGACATCGATCTCACCGTCACGGCCAAGCAGACACCGGGCTTCTCAGGCGCCGATCTCGCCAACCTCGTCAACGAGGCTGCGATTCTCGCTGCGCGACGCAACAAGAAGAAGATCGGCGTAGACGAGTTCAACGAGGCTATCGACCGCGTCATCGCCGGCCCCGAGCGCAAGAGCCGCGTGATCAGCGTTCGCGAGAAGAAGATCATCGCCTACCACGAGGCGGGCCATGCACTGGTTGGCTACTACCTGCCGAACGCGGACAAGCCGTACAAGATCAGCATCGTCGCGCGTGGAATGGCCGGCGGGTTCACACGTTACCTGCCGGAAGAGGACCGCCACCTCATGACGCGCTCGCAGTGCCAGGACATGCTCGCGGCCGCGCTGGGTGGCGCCGTCGCCGAGGAGATGACGCTCGGCGAGACGACGACCGGCCCGGAGGACGACATCAGCAAGGCGACGCGCATCGCGCGGCGGATGGTCACCCAGTGGGGCATGAGCGAGAAGCTCGGCCCGCGCACGTTTGGTCGCAAGGAGGAGATGATCTTCCTGGGCCGCGAGATTTCCGAGCAGCGCGACTACAGCGAGAAGGTCGCGGAAGAGATCGACGAAGAGGTGCGGCGTCTTGTCGACCGCGCGTACCACACAGCAAAGCAGATCCTGACCGAGCACCGCGACAAGCTGGAAGACGTCGTGAACGCCATACTCGAACAGGAAACGATCGAGGGGGACGACCTCAAGAACCTGCTCGAGTCGCCGATTGGGCAAGCGCCGCGGCCGGAGCCGCCGGCGCCCCCAGCGCAGCCTGCCCCGGAAGAGCTACTCCCAGCGGAGCAGCCGGAAGCGCCGACGCCGCAGCTGGGCGGCCAGCCCGGGCTCGCCTACGGCAGCCAGAGCGGCATCGTCCTCGATCCAGAATCCTAGCTCGAATAGAGCTCGCCAACAGCCCGCCCGTGCGGGCTGTTCTTCGTTAACGTTCCTGTTACGGCGGCTGCCTCTCCGTTGACCCTGATCTTTTGCCGATGCTACATTGTGCTCGCGCGCGCAATCACATCCGCCGAAGGCGCGCCGGCACCTCGAACCGATGGAGCGAAGTACGTGCCGCTAGAGATACCGGATGTCGTCATCGACCGCTTGCCGGTCTACGTCCGCGCCCTCGATTCCCTCGAGGAAGAAGGCCGTGACGTCGTCAACTCGCAGGAGCTGGGCGAGCGCCTGGGTGTCACTCCTGCCCAGATCCGCAAGGACCTCAGCTACTTCGGCCGCTTCGGCAAGCAGGGCCGCGGTTATAGCGTCGCCCGGCTACGAGAAGAGTTGCGCCAGATCCTCGGCCTCACGCGAGAGTGGCCCGTCGTACTCGTGGGCGTCGGTAAGCTGGGCCGGGCAGTGCTGGGTTACGGCGGCTTCACGCCCCAGGGCTTCCGCATCGTCGAGGCGTTTGACTCCGACTCCAAGATCGTAGGCACGAAGGTCAACGGGCTCGTCGTGAAGTCGGTCGATTCGCTCCCTCAGGAGCTGGGCAAGGTCCGCGTCGAGATGGCCATCGTCGCCGTGCCCGCCGTGACGGCCCAGCGCGTCATCGATATCCTTGTCGCGAACGGCGTGAAGGCGATCCTCAACTACGCCCCGATCGCCGCCCACGTCCCGCCACGCGTGCGCATCAAAGACATCGATCCCGTCCTCGCGCTGCAGAGCATGACCTTCTACGTGAAAGCTCAGGAATCCCCGGCGAAGTAGCGCCTACTCCCGCCACCGCACCTCGAACAGCCGCACCGCGTCATCGAAGCCCTTGGGGACGAACTCGCCGCGGTCAGAGAACGCGAACTCCTTGCCCGCGAGCAAGTGCCGCACCGGCTCCGGGATGAGGATCTCGCCCGCACCGGCCTGCGCGGCGATACGCGATGCCAGGATGACCGTCGCGCCGAAGAGGTCGCCTTCATCCGCGATCGGCTCACCAGCGTTCAGCCCGACCCGCACCTGTAGGGGCGCATGGCCATGCGCCCCATCGGCGTTCCATTGCCCGAACGCGCGCTGCAGCTCGACGGCGCACTCGACCGCCTTCGTCACCGAGCCGAACGAAGCCATGAAGCCATCGCCCATGGTCTTGATCTCGGTGCCCGCGTGGGTCTTCAGGACATCCCGGGTGATGCGCTCGTGCTCGCGCAGCACCTCTCGGCCCTTCTCGTCGCCTAGCCTGGCCATCATCTCGGTGTGGCCGACGAGGTCGGTGAAGAGGACGGTGCGAAAGGCAGGACCGCCGGAAGGCGGGCTTGCGGCTTCGCCACCGGCGCTCAGGAACGGCAGCGCAGCCCGGAAGACGGGTTCCTGATCACCTAACGCAGGGTGCGAAATGACACCCGGTACTGGAACGAACACCGCATTGGGAATCGCCGCCGCGACCTGCTGGCCGATCTTCAACGGAATGTTGAGATCGCCAGTGCGATGCATGACGAGGGTAGGCGCTGCCACGTTGGCCAGCTCGCCTCGAATATCTTCATCCCGTTCGATTCCTGCCTGAAGGATACGCTCGACGGCGTCGGCCGGCGCGGACTCCCGGTTGAGCTCTCCCCAGCGCAGCCCGGCTGTCGGGTCAGCCTGACGGGTCGACATGTCTCCAAACGTCTGGGCCGCCAGCGGCCAATTCGTTTTGACCAACTCGATGAAGCTGCGAATCACGTCGTCCGGAAATACTGCCGAGCGTTGGACCATAGAAGCGAAAAGCACAAGCCGTTCAACCCTTTCCGGATGCTGCACGGCATGGCGGACCGCCGGAAACACGTAAATGAAATTGGCCCAGATGGTCACCGGCTCATCGCTCGAGGCAGCGACCACGGCCTCCAAGTCCCGCTGCGATGTTTGTGGGTCGATGAGCACGTCGCGCTGGGACAGCCCGATTCCTCGCGCGTCATACAGAACCACACGCCGGACGGACCGCAGCCGATCGAGAAACAGGCCGATCACAGGAACGAGGTGATGGAGCGAAAACGACTCGATAAAGAACGGCGTCATGACGAGCGGCGGCCCTTCGCCTGCGGAGCAATAGGCGATGCGGACGCCGTCTTCGGTCGTGCAGTAGCGGACTTCTCCTTCGGGCATGGCGGTGGGAGTATAACAGGGCGTTGGACGAAGGATCCGGCGCGAGGTCCGTTCGCTTCGTCGAGCGCAGGCTCTTCGGGCTCCCCGCCCCAGGGCGCATCGCGATGCGCCCCTACATAGCCCGCGTTCGATGGCGCCGTGCGTTACGCGCTGGCGACGAGGGACTCTTCTTCGGTGGGGAGCGAGCGCCTGATCACATCCAGGTGCTCCAGCGCCACGCCCGCGCCGATCGCCGTGCACTCGAGCGGGTTGTCCGCCACATGACACGGAATGCCCGTCTCTTGCGTGAGCAGCACATCGAGATGCCTGAGCAGCGCGCCGCCGCCCGTGAGCACCAGCCCGCGATCGATGACGTCCGCCGCCAGCTCCGGCGGCGTGCGCTCGAGGACGCTGCGTACGGTCTGCACCACGCTCGCCAGGCTGTCCTGTAGGGCGACTGTGATCTCGTTGCCGTTCAGCGTGATCGTGCGCGGCATGCCCGTTACCTGATCGCGCCCGCGCACCTGCATCGTCAGCTCTTCTTGGAGCGGGATCGCCGTGCCGATGGTGATCTTGATCTCCTCGGCCGTCCGCTCCCCAACCAGCAGGTTATGACGCCGCTTCACGTACGCCGTGATCGCATCGTCCATGCGGTCTCCCGCTACCCGCACCGACTCCGCCACCACGATGCCGTACATCGAGATGACGGCCGCCTCGGTGCGTCCGCCGCCGATATCAACGATCATATTGCCGCTGGGCGTCCCGACCGGTATGCGCGCGCCGATCGCTGCGGCCAGGGGCTCCGGCACGAGCTGCGCCGGCCTGCGCGAGCCGGCCTGCTCCGCCGCGTCGCGCACTGCGCGCTGCTCGACGCTCGTCGCACCGACGGGGATGCAGATCATCACCTCGGGCTTGATCAGGTTCACCCGCCCGACAACCTTGCCGATGAAGTAGCGCAGCATTGCTTCGGTGATCAGGTAGTCGGCGATCACGCCGTCCTTCATCGGCCGGATCACCGAGATCGTGTCCGGCGTTCGGCCCAGCATGTTCCGCGCCTCCGAGCCGACCGCGAGGACGGTGTTGTCGCGGTTAGCCAGCGCGACAACGGCC
>JBGQHA010000082.1:0-8875 GCA_041497735.1 Dehalococcoidia bacterium
CATGACGCCGAGCAGGATCGGCACCTTGATCTTGGACGCCTTCGCGAGAAAGCGCTCGAGCGCCTCGATGTCGTAGACGGCCTGCGTTAGGACGAAGTCAGCGCCTGCCTCTGCCTTGCGTTTGAGGAGCTTGATCTCCGCCTCGAGCGAGGCCGCCGTCGGGTTCGCCGCGCTGCCGACGAAGAACGACGTCGGCTGGGCCATCGGGTTGCCCGCCCAGTCGATGCCTTCGTTGAGCCCCTTGAGCACGCGAATGAGGCCGACGGGGGTCACGTCCCACACGCCGACGGCGCGCGCATAGCCCTGGCCGGTGGGCGCATCGCCCTTCAGGCAGAGCACGTTGCGCAGGCCCAGCACGTGCGCGCCCAGCAGGTCGGACTGGATGGCGAGCAGGTTGCGATCGCGCGTCGTGACGTGGATGATCGTCTCGACGCCGAGCTGCTGGCGCAGGATGACCGCCATCGCGAAGGGCGACATGCGCACGCGCGCCATCGGGCTGTCACCGACGTTGATGCAATCGATGCCGGCGAGCTTGAGCCGCGCGGCGCCCTTGAGCGCGCGACGCGGGTTCAGGCCGCGTGGCGGATCGATCTCCGCGGTGATGACGAAGCGACCCGCGGCGAGCTTCTCGCGCAGGGTGGCCTCTTCGGGCTCGATCTCGTCCTCAGGAGGCAGCCAGATCGACGGCGTCTCGCTTATCGTCCGCGTACGCGCGCCGATCGCCGCCGCGCCGTCTTCGGACTGGCGCAGCGCGTCGCGCATCGCGGCGATGTGCTCGGGCGTCGTGCCGCAGCAGCCTCCCACGATGACGCAGCCCGCGCCGGCGAGGCGCGACACGTAGTCGGCGAAGACGCGCGGCGAAACTGGGTACGTAACCTCACGCTCGGTGACGCGCGGGTTGCCGGCGTTCGGTAGCGCGGCGAGCTTGACCTTCGCCGCCTTCGCCATCTCTTCGATGATGTCGAGCGCGGCTTGCGGGCCGGTGACGCAGTTTACGCCGACGATGTCCGCGCCCGAGCTGTGCAGCTCGCGCGCGACCTCGGCCGGCTCCTCGCCGGTCCAGGTGCGGCCGTCGCGCTGGAACGTGATCAGCGCAATGATGGGGATGTCGCGCGCGGCCTCGCGCACGGCGAGGACGGCCTCACGCGCCTCGGCCAGCGTGGCGAACGTCTCGAGCGCGATGAGATCCACGCCGCCCGCGACGAGCGCCTCGGCCTGCTCAACGAACGCCTTGTGCGCCTGCTTGAGCGTGACGTCTCCGCCGCCGGCCAGCCCGACGCCGACGGGGCCTATGGCGCCGGCGACGAACGCCTGGTGGTGCTCGCGGATCGATTCGCGGGCGAGCTCAGCGCCGCGGACGTTGATCTCGCGCACGCGGTCGGCGAGGCCGAAGGGGCGCAGCCGGAGCCGGTTCGCGCCGAAGGTGTTCGTCTCGATAATCTCCGCGCCCGCGATGAGGTACTCCTCGTGCAGCGTGCGGACGAGATCGGGGTTGGAGAGGTTCTGCTCATCGAGGCAGGCCGCTGCCGGCACGCCGCGATCGCGCAGCAGCGTGCCCATCGCGCCGTCGGCGAGCAGGACGCGACGCTCGAGCGCCGCAAAGAAGGGATGCGCCATCGATTGCTCCTTCGACAGGCTCAGGATGAACCCTTGACGAGCATTATAGCCACTCGATGAGGCCGCCTGTATCGGAAGAATACGTAGGGGCCGTCCTTCGACAAGCTCAGGATGACTCTGCTAAGCGTTCCTAGATCATGCTGAGCCTGTCGAAGCGCGCGAAGTAGGGCAGCTCTATACGTCTGTGCTGGCCGGATCGATCAGCGCCTGCGACTTGATGCCGTTCGAGAGCGCGTCGGGCGCTTCGCTGCCGCGCGCGGCTTCGCGGCGGGCTTGCGCGCCGGTGGGCGCTTCGATGCCGTCGCGGGCGGCGCGGCCGCTTTCGAGACAGACGGCTTCTTCTTCGCGGCGGCGCGCATGTCGCGCTCGAGCAGCTTGTAGTCGGTCTCGGAGATCTTGTGCAGGTTGCCTTGGAAGAAGAGCGCCCAGCTCTTTGTCGCGCCCTTGCGCGTGAACTCGAGCTGTGGGACGTAGCTCGGCACGTCCAGCCGCTGCCCAGGCGCAAGCACGATGTCGGCCTTCGTCTTCACGCGGAACGGGAAGTCCTCGCCCGGTTTCTTCTCGCTCTTGAAGATCTTCTTGTGGTCTTCGAACGCTTTCGACGTTACCGTCGCGATGCCGCCGAACTCCTTTGCGCCGGTGAGATAGAAGACCAGCTTGTCGCCCGGCTGCATCTCGCCCGACTCGCGCCGGCGCGTGCTCTTGAAACCGAACAGATCGAACTTGCGCTGCGTGGCGATCTCGAAGTTCTCCGGCGAACCAACGACGATCCAGTACATCATGGGGAGGTCTCCTTTCCTACTCGATCAGTATAGATAACAACAGGCCCGGAGTTCAGCGCTCCGGGCCTTGCTTAGTTCCTTGGCCCTTGGCCCGTGACCCTCGTTTAGTGGCAGGCGTGAGCTTGGGCCTTGCCCGCGCTGTCTGCCGTGTCGAAGCTGGAGCCGCAGGCGCAGCTCTTGACCGCGTTCGGGTTGAAGATCGTGAAGCCGCTCTTCATGACGTCCTCCACGTAGTCGATCTCCGCGCCCTTCAGCAGGGGGGCGCTCTCAGGGTCGACCAGCAGGCGCACACCGCCCTGCTCGATAACGAAGTCGTCCTCTTCGGCGGCCTGGGCCAGCGCCATGCCGTACTGGTAGCCGGAGCAGCCGCCGCCCGCGACGAAGACCCGCAGCGCGCCGGTCTCGGCGGCGCCCTTCTCCTGTAGGATCTTCTTGACGTTTTCGGCGGCCTTGTCGGTAATCGTCAGCTCGACCATCGCTCTGCCCTCATTTCTACAGTTGTAGCTTATTATACCTGGCCCGCCCCGGCAAGCGCCGGGGAGCGCTCCCTCACCCGATAGGCGCAAAAGCCTTCGCGGCCCAGGGACTCCGGCTCCACATAGGAAACATCGGCGGCCAGCAGGAGCGAGAGGAGCCGCTGGTCGTGCGCGCAGGCCTGGCCAGACTCGCCGGGGGCGCGCGGGCAAGGGCAGCCGTGCCCCACGAGCAGGAAGCCGCCTTCCTCGCGCTCGATATCGAACGTAATGCCTTCTTCGGCGAGCGCCTCTGCGGCTACGACGATGCGGTCCGCCAGCGTCGAGCCGTGGATCCTGGGTGCAATGCGTTGCGCGAGCCGCTGCGCCATCTTTTCGAAAACCAAGTCGGCGAGGTCTCGGCCGCAGCAGCCGCTCGTTTCGTCCGGCGTCAGGGCGACGATCTCTTCGATGAGACGGTTTGTGATCCGGACGTAGTGCTTTGGGAAGAGCTCCTCACCCTTCTCGCTTAGCGAGAAGACGTAGTGCGGCCGGCCGGTCTTTCGGCGCACCTGCGCTACGTCGACGTGACCGTCGCGCGTGAGGATGTCCAGGTGGCGCCGTACCGTCGCGGGCGCGAGGCCGAGCTCCTTGGTCAGGTCGTCCACCGTCGACTGACGGCGGCGGAGGATGTTGAGGATGGTCTGGCGGGTGCTTTCCATGGGTAGGACGCCCCGCGGCGCATATTCAAGATAGCGAGGCCTGCGATACGAGTCAAGCTAACGGTGCTATTTATGCTTTTTACCCCATCGATTGGACCGCTGAGACGGGGCGGTTTCATTGTCTCAGGTGGCGATGACTCGTGCCCGAATGCCGGGCAGTCCGGCATCGACGTGCTCGCGCTTATCGATATCGAGCCCGTAGAGGACTTCGTGGAACGGGCCAACGCGCCAGTAAAAGCGCGCACGCCGTCGAAACGTCTGGTCGGTGTGTTGTCCGTAGCCGGCAAGCACGTCAGCTTCGATGCTCATCAGACCCGCGATATCGATCGCGGGATCGCCGACGCGGACGTCTCCGAAGTCGATGACGCCCGAGAGTTCGCCGCTCTCCTGATTCAGCAGGATGTGATCGGGCCCGAGGTCGGCGTGCACAAGCGACGGACGAAAACGAAAGTTGTTGTCGTCGTCGAGAAAGTCAGCCCAGAAGTCGTCGACTCGCTTGCGCTCGCTCGGTGTGAGTAGGGGGCTGACCTTTCGATCGCACAGCGCGCGGAAGTCACGATAGAACTGCCGCCAGCCGTCGGTACTGTACATGGGCACACCGAGGGCACCCGCTCGCTCGCTCGGAAAGCTGTGCAGCTCGCGCAAGAACTGACCCAACTGCCGTCCGATCGTGCTCAGCGTCTCCTCGCCAAAGCTGGCTTCCTTGAGCGAAGCACCTACTAGCTTCCGATAGGCGTAGAAAGGTAGGGGGAACGCTGAGCAGCCTTCGCTGACGTATTCCGGTTTCGGCACCGCAGCGGAGATGTGGGCCGCCAGCTCAGGCAGCAGCCGCGCCTCGACCAGCAACGGTCCGGCGCACTCGGGACGCAACGGGAAGCGGAAGAGGAGGCGCTCGTTGACTTCCCAAATCTCGTAGTCCCAACCTGCAGCGAAATATCGCACCGACCCAATATCGATCGAAGGAAATGCCTCGCAGATCGCCCGGCGGCACCGTCCCTCATCCAGCAGCATCGCGTCGCAGTATACTTCCAGCATGAACCCGCACGAGCGCATCTATCTCGATCACTCTGCGACGACCCCGACCGACCCGCGCGTGATGGAGGCGATGCTGCCGTACCTCACGGCGATGTGGGGCAACCCATCGAGCATCTACTGGGAGGCGCGCGAGGCGCGCAAAGGGCTCGATACGGCCCGCCGCGCCGTCGCCGAGGTGCTGGGCGCGCGGCCGCAGGAAATCATCTTCACAAGCGGCGGCACCGAAAGTGACAACCTCGCGCTGCGGAGCGTCGCATACGGCGCGCGAAGGCGGGGCAATCACATCATCACCACCGCCATCGAGCACCACGCTGTGTTGCACGAAGCGGAGCGGCTGGAACAAGAAGGCTTTCGCGTAACGTACCTCCCCGTGGACCGCGAGGGGTTCGTCGACCTCGGGGCGCTCGAGCGCGCGCTCGACGACGAGACGACACTCGTTTCCGTCATGTACGCCAACAACGAGGTCGGCACGATCGAGCCGATCGAGGAGGTCGTGCGCATCGTGAAGGCGCGCGACCCGCACATCATGGTGCACACCGACGCCGTGCAGGCCGCCGGCTATCTCGACCTCAGCGTCGATCGACTCGGCGTCGACCTGATGTCGCTCGCCGGGCACAAGATCTACGGCCCGAAGGGGGTGGGCGTGCTGTATGTGCGGACGCGCACGCCGTTCGTCCCGCAGACGCTGGGCGGATCGCAGGAGAAGAACCGCCGCGCCGGCACCGAGAACGTCGCGGGGGCGGCCGGGATGGCGACGGCGCTGCGATTGGCGCACGAGGAGTGCACGACGCGCATCGAGCACGTGCGGCCGCTGCGCGACCGGCTGCTGGCCGAGCTGCCGCGGTGTATTCCCGGCACGCACGTCACTGGCCCCACCGATCCGTCTCGACGCGTGCCGGCGAGCTTCTCGTGCTGTTTCGAGCGCGTCGAAGGCGAGGCCGTGCTGCTCCAGCTCGACCTCAGCGGCGTGAGCGCCAGCAGCGGGTCGGCGTGCACGACGGCGTCTCTGGAGCCGTCCCACGTCCTGCTCGCACTGCATGTCCCCCACGAGCTCGCGCGCGGCAGCCTCCGCCTCACGCTGGGCAAGGACAACACGGCCGAGGAGATCGAGCGGGTCCTCGAGCTGCTCCCGGCCGCCGTCGAGAAGCTTCGGGCGTTGGCGCCGCAGCCGGCCCGTAAGGGTCGTTCCTAGCAGCATTCCTTCCCGTTGGCGAGGGCCCGGTGCCCAACTGAGTACCCCCACGGGCTTCAGATCGAGCGCGGCAGGTCGATATCTCCACTGGAAGCATTGACAACTCAGACGTTCTAGCCTAGACTTGCAGTTGCAACTGGTCGCAACTGGAGCCGGAGATGAGCTGCGAGACTGAAACCGTCCAGGTCCTTCGCCAGCGGGGGCACAAGGCGACGCCCCAGCGGCTGATGATCCTTTCCGCCCTCCGCCACGACGCGGGACACCTCACCGCCGGCGATATCTTCGACAAAGTACGCGTCGAGTACCCGTATGTCGATATCTCGACCGTGTATCGGACGCTGGCCGTGCTCAAGGAGCTCCGGCTGGTGACGGAAACCGACATGGGCACCGGCGACACGACCTACGAATGGGTGCGCCAGCAGGGCAGGCATCATCACCTGATCTGTCGCGACTGCGGCTCCGTTGCGTCGCTCGACGACCACTACCTGGAGGACCTGGGCGCGGAGATCATGTCGGACTCCGGCTTCAAGCCGGACCTTGACCACTTCGCCATCTTCGGCCTCTGCGCAAACTGCCAGAAGGCGACCTAACGGCAATCACGATAGAGGACAGGGACCATGGATTTCGCACTGCTTAGCTTAGGTATCGGTGGCTCAATCGGCGTGATCGGTGGCGCCGTCGCGCTCGGTATGCGCCACGGCATCGACTGGGACCATATCGCCGCGATCACAGACATCACGAGCACGACGACGTCGATCAGTGAGCCGCACGAGGAGTGGCTGAACGAAGAGCCCGGCGTGCTGCTTACCGACGAGAGCGATCATCGAGCGGCAGAGCTTGCGCGACGCCGGCCCATCGCTGGCGGGTCGAGCGTTGCCGTGATGTCGGCCGATACCGTGCCTGCTGCGCGCTCGATCTCCGCCGTGCGGCGGCGCGCCGTCTTCCTCGCGAGCCTGTACGCGATCGGCCACGGCACGGTCGTCACGATCCTGGGGCTACTCGCGATCCTGGCCTCGCAGTTCTTGCCGTCGTGGATCGATCCCGTGATGGAGCGGGTGGTTGGCATCACGCTGGTGTTGCTGGCGACATACCTGTTCTTCGCGCTCCTCCAGTACTTCCGAGGCCGCGGTGAGTTTCGATTGCGCAGCCGGTGGATGCTGATCTTCTCCGGCGTGCGAAACGCCTGGCACTGGCTCGTCGCCAAGGTGCACGGCCACGAGCACGTGCATGTCCAGGGCAGCGATCAGTACGGCGCGCGCACGGCGTACACCATCGGGCTCATCCACGGCATTGGCGCAGAAACGGGCACCCAGGTGCTCATCATCGCGACGGCTGTCGGCGCGGGCACGAAAGTGATGGGCGTCGCGGCGCTGCTGGCGTTTGTCGCCGGCATCCTCATCTCGAACACGTTCGTCACCCTCGCGACCGCGTACGGATTCGTCTCGGCCCAGCGCAGGCAGTTCGTGTACGTGGTAGCGGGCGCGCTGGCCGCATCATTCAGCCTCGTCGTCGGGCTGATCTTCCTCTTCCACTCCGGCCTACTCCCGAACCTCGACCACTACGTCCGCTGGCTCGGCGGGCCGAGTAACTAGGCAGCCCAGGCGCCCTCGACCGGACGTGTGCGCCCGTGCTATCCTCCCTCGAAACCAGGAAAGAGGAGGCCCCAAGATGCCATCTATCGCTGACGAAGTAGACCAGCTCATCGCAGAGCGCAGCCTGCTCAAGCACCCCTTCTACCAGGCCTGGCAGCGCGGCGATCTCTCGCTCGATGACTTGCGCTCCTATGCGGCGCAGTACTACCCGCACGTGCTGGCGTTCCCGCAGTACGTGAGCGGCGCCCACGCGAACTGCCCCGACCAGGGCGCGCGCCAGGAGCTGCTGGAGAACCTGATCGAGGAGGAGCGCGGTGACGAGAACCACCCAGAGCTCTGGCTGCGCTTCGGCGACGCGCTCGGCCTCGCGCGCGACGCCGTCGTGCAGGAGGCGCTGCTGCCGGAGACGGCGCGGCTGATCGATACGTTCCGCGACGTGACGAGGAACGGCTCGTTCGCGCAGGCGGCGACGGCGCTCTACTGCTACGAGTCGCAGGTGCCCGAAGTCGCGAAGACGAAGATCGCCGGCCTGCAGCAGTTCTACGGCATCGACGACGAGCGCGGCCTGCAGTTCTTCGTCGTGCACATCGGCGCGGACGAGTGGCACGCCGAAGTCGGCCGCAACTTCATAGCGCAGTACGGCGAAGCCGAGCCCGAAGTCGTGCGCGAGACCGCGCGGCGCTGCCTCGATGCGCTCTGGGGCTTCCTCGATGGCGTCTACCGCACGACAATCGGAGCGGCCGAAGCCGCTGGCTAGCACTCAATGACCACGCGCGCGCTCGTGCTCGGCGGTGGCGGGCCGGTGGGCGTGGCGTGGGAAACGGGCCTGGCCGCCGGACTGGCGGACGAGGGCATCGATCTCAGCCGCGCGGACCTGATCGTGGGCACGTCGGCCGGCTCGATCGTCGGCTCCCAGCTCGCGCTCGGACGTTCGCCGCAGGAGATGCTGGCGCGGCAGCAGGAGATCGGCGCGGGCGGAGGCATCCGACAGCGATCGCAAGACGTCACGCCGCTCATCGCCAAGTTCCGCGAGCTGCTCTCGAAAGATCTCTCACCTGAGGCGTACCGGCGCGAGCTGGGCGCGTTCGCGCTGAGCGCCGATACGATCCCCGAAGACGAGTGGTTCCCGACGTTCGGCGAGCAGCTAGACACAGAGTCGTGGCCGGACCGCTTCATCTGCACGGCCATCGATACCGCGGACGGAGCGTTCGCCATGTGGGACAAGGGCTCCGGTGTGAACCTGCGCCGCGCGATCGCGTCGAGCTGCGCCGTGCCGGGCATCTTCGCGCCGGTAACGATCAATGGCCGGCGCTACATGGACGGTGGCATGCGCACCACGACGAACGCCGACCTGGCGAAGGGGTACGAGCGCGTCGTGGTGGTGGCGATCGCCGGCATGACGGCGACGTCGAACCCCTACGCGGAACGTTTGCGTCGACGCCTTGATGCAGAGCTCGATGAGTTGCGCGCGTCCGGCGCGAAG
>JBGQHA010000083.1:0-8819 GCA_041497735.1 Dehalococcoidia bacterium
GCCGCGGGCCAGCTCGATGCCGCTCTCCTGCCTCTCGACGCGGCATATGCCCAGGCGCTAGGCCAGGGAGCGCCGCCGGCGAGCCACGTGAGCCAGGAGGCCGCCGACGCTGCAGGCGGCACGGTCGCAGAATCGGTGCTGCTGAGCTATCGCGATGTCGTCGACCAGAAGGCCGAAGCGATTGGGGAGCTGGACCGTCTCCTGGCTCAATCGGTCGCGTACGAGGACGCGAACCGCTCATCTGTCTTCGATGCGGTGGCCGCAGCCCTAAGCCAGGATCAGGTCGCGATCCGCTGGCAAGCGGATCGGATGAAGCTGCCGCTCGGCGACCTGTCGAAGAGAGCGCAGGACAGCATCGCCCGCACGTGGCGGATGGCAGCAGCCGTGGGTGACATCGCCACCGTCCCGGACATTACGAGCATCGTCTTCGACCCCGGTAAGCGAGCGCCGAACGCTCAGGCTGGAGGTCGCGTCACGATCAGCCTCGCGCTGCTCGATGACCCGACCAGGCGCGCTGCGCTCTCCGCCATCGAGCAGGGGATCGTCGCGTCGAGCAAGATTGACATAAGCATCACATACCTGTCGGCGCGGGCGCTGCCAGAAGCCGCAACGACGAAGCTGTACGACGTTGTCGAGGCGTCGCCGCTCATCATCTCGAGCAATTCGAGCCTGCCGTTCGTCATCCTCTCCGCCGGCGCGCAGGATATCGATGGCGCGGTGCTCTTTGTCAGCACCAAGCCCGGTCTGAAGTAGCAAGCGGCTCTTTCGTCTCCTGATACGCCGATCGGCGGACTACGGACGCGCTGCTCGCAGCCGAGCATACCCACGGCGAACATGCGCCCGAGCAGAATTGACCATCCGCTTGAGCGTATATATAATAAGCTCGATCCGGCGGGTGGCGGATTGAAGAGGAGGACGACGCCATGAAGCGGATCATGTTCCCAGTACTCCTTGTCGCGTTCTTGGTGCTACCGGCTGCGTTCGGGCTACAGGTATCTGCCCAGTCCGGCGGGGACGCCGGCGCTGTTGCGATCAAGAGCCTGCCGGGGTGCGGGAACAATACGCTGCCCGCGAACGACGATGAATCGAGCGCTGCCATCCCGATCGGGTTTCCGCTCAAGTTCTTCGGCCAGACCTATACCACGCTCTTCGTGAACAACAACGGGAACGTCACGTTCGATACCTCGTTGTACAACTACACGCCCTTCAGTCTCCTCGACACCACGCACGTGATCATCGCGCCCTTCTTCGCCGACGTCGATACACGCGGCGGCGGCGGGCAGGCCGTGACCTACGGCACCGATACCTTCGGCGGCCACGCGACCTTCTGCGTCAACTGGAGCAATGTCGGGTACTTTTTGAGCCACACAGACAAGACGAACAACTTCCAGCTCCTGCTGGTCGAGCGTCCCGATCTCAGCCCGGGCGACTTTGACATCCTCATGAACTACAACCAGGTGCAGTGGGAGACCGGCGACGCCAGCGGCGGCACAGGTGGTCTCGGTGGCAACTCCGTCCGCGCCGGTTACTCCAACGGCGTAGATACTGCGTTCGAGCTGCCCGGCTCGGCCGTCCCGGGTTCGTTCATCGACTCCGGGCCGTCTGCGCTCTCCCGCAGCACCCGCAACTCGACCGTTACCGGGCGATACGTCTTCCCTGTGCGCAATGGCAGTGCGCCCACCGGCCGGAGCATCAGCGGCACCGTCTACGACGAGACAGACACTCCGCTGGCGTTCGCGCCGGTCCAGCTCTGTCTCTCGGGCGGAAGCTGCCAGATTACATCAACAAACGACTCCGGCAACTACCTGATGAGCGGCCTTGCTGCCGGCGACTACTTCGGCACCGCGCTGCCGCCCGCCTCGCGGCCGGACCTCTTCCCAGCCTCGAGAGGGCCGGTGAACCTGCCGATCAGCTCCGACATCGTTGTCGACTTCCACCTGACGCGGCCCCATTCGCTGCCGCCGGGCGTAACGGTGGATCACATCGCGCAGACATCAGGAGGCGCGCCCGTGATCAACTGGGCCGCCTCGAACCTGATCTCGTTCGCCGGTCCGCCGGGGTGCAACGGTTCATTCGACCTGATCAAGGACGGCGCGACGATCCACACCGGCATCCTGACGGAGGGGCCCAGCGGCAACTACAAGGGGAAGATCCCTCCGCTCCGTCCGACACACGGCCCGGCGATCATCCGGTTTATCATCAGCTGCCCGAACCCGGCCGATAACGTCACGCAGGACGTCGACATCTACATCGACCCGAGCGGCATCGTCAAGGACACCGGCGGCAACCCGATCTCGGGCGCCACGGTGACGCTCTACCGCTCGGATGACCCAGGCGGGCCGTTCGATGTCGTTCCGAACGGGAGCGCCATCATGGAGCCGTCCAACCAGAACAACCCGGACATGACCGCCGCCGACGGCAGCTTCCACTGGGATGTCCTCGCCGGCTACTACAAGGTGCGAGCGACGAAGGCGGGCTGTCACGCGCAGGGTAATGGGAGCCAGGCCTACGTGGATACTGCGGTGCTAACGATCCCGCCGCCCGCCACCGACCTGCAGATCGTCTTGGAGTGCGGAGCCGTCGGACCGACGCCGACGCCTACGCCGCCTGCGGGGGTCACGGGAGACGCGAACTGCAGCGGCGACGTGAACAGCATCGACGCGGCGGTCATCCTGCAGTACGTAGCCGGGCTCGTCTCGTCACTCCCTTGCCTGAACCTGGCGGACGCCAACCACAGCGGCTCGGTGGACAGCATCGACGCCGCCGTGATCCTGCAGTACGTCGCTGGCCTGATCGGCAGCCTGTAGCGGCCCGCTCTCACGTGAAGGGCGCGGCACTGGCCGCGCCCGATCTGGGCGCCTCCTGACGAGTACATGGCGTTGCATCGTTGAAGGACGTGAAGTATAGTAGCCTCCGCGGGGTTGGTTCAGACTAATCCACCTGATGTGGTTGCGTCCGACAGGTGCAGCTACGGAACATTGCGACTCGGAGGTATCTCATGTCGCGGAAGATCCTATTTCTCATAGTCTTTGTCAGCGCGCTCGGGCTATTTCTGCTGGGGAGTGCGGAAACAACGGCATTTGACAGCCACTTCTCCCCCGGAACACTGAGTTGCGGTACCCTTCCGGGATCCTCCGATATCTGGGTGTCAGCATCCGCACCGGAAGTTGATTCTAGCGACCCGGCCAGCCCCCAACAATTTGTGATTTGGCAGGCCTACCTCGGCCACTGGAACGACACCACTAGTAACCCCCCCCGGGTGGAGTGGATTTCAGGCTCGAACTGGTACGGCACGTATATTCCTGCCGGCTTCGCCGCGGAGCCCGGTTGGACGTTTCCCGTCTGGGAATGGTCGGGAACCGCCTGGATCAGCCTTGCTGGGGGGCACGTGCAGAGCCACAGTTGGCAGAGTGGGCAGGGTATCTCAGAGAGTGGCTGGTTTATCGTTGCAAACAGAGTCTATTGGTATCCGACAGCGACTGTCGCGGCTCAGTACTCACCCTGGAAATACTCCTACACCGACTTCCCGGATCTCAGTGCTTGGTGTTACGTAAATCCGCCCCCGCCCGCATAAGGAAGGTTTCTCATGTCGCGGAAGATCCTATTTCTCATAATCTTTGTCAGTGCGCTCGGGCTATTTCTGTTGGGGAGTGCGGAAACAGGCGCATTTGACAGCCATTTCTCCCCCGGAACACTGAGTTGCGGCGCCATCCCTGGGGCGCCAGAGTTAGCCTTCGTGTCAGCAGAATCACCGCATATTGATTCTAGCGACCCGGCCAGCCCCCGACAATTTGTGATTTGGCAGGCCTACCTCGGCCACTGGAACGCCGCGCTTGCCCGGGTGGAGTGGATTTCAGGCTCGCACTGGTACGGCACGTATATTCCTGCCGGCTTCGCCGCGGAGCCCGACTGGTCGGACCCCGTCTGGGAATGGTCGGGAACCGCCTGGATCGACCTGCACGTCTTGGGCGCGCAGCACCAATTTGGGGTCTCACAGAGTGGCAGTGGCTGGTATATCGTTGCAAACAGAGTCTATTGGTATCCGACAGCGACTGTCGCGGCTGAGTACTCACCCTGGAAATACTCCTACACCGACCAGCTGCCCGGCTCTGCTTGGTGTTACGTAAGTGTTGGGTAAATCAGCGCCCGCCCGGGTGAGGCAGGTGGTCGCGAATGGTATGGTACCGCTTTTACGTTCGAAAGAGTTGTGAATGGTAGCTACTACGAGAAGAGCAGGCTTGATCGTTCCGGGATCTCTACAATAACTACCGGCAGTGATTTTGAGGAATGATGAGAAGGCTGCTCGTCCGAATCCTCAGAGCGAGAAGGGAGCAGGCGATGGCTCGACGCGGAACAAATGGTTTTTCACTCCGTAGGTTCGGGGTCGGTTTGTTGGCGATTCTTGCGGTGGCTGCTGTGGTGCTTGCTGCGACTGGCTTGGCGCGCAGATTGTCCGCTCGCTCCAGCGAAGCTAGGACCATAGCCGAAACCAACGGGGCGAGCGGTGCTGCAGCACTTGATGTCGGAACTACCGCTGGCGGCACGCCGCCGCCACCGCCCGGCGGCACGCTGCCGCCACCGCCCGGCGGCACGCTGCCGCCACCGCCCGGTGGCACGCCCGGCGGCACGCTGCCGCCACCGCCCGGCGGCACGCCGCCGCCACCGCCCGGGACGCCCGGCGACACGCCACCGCCACCGCCGCCACCGCCCGGCGGCACGCTAACGCCCACGCCGCATGCGGGGGTCACGGGGGACGCGAACTGCAGCGGCGACGTGAACAGCGTCGATGCGGCGGTCATCCTGCAGTACGTGGCCGGCCTGGTGCAGTCGCTCAGCTGCCTCTCCCTCGCTGACGTGAACCATTCGGGAGGCGCGGACAGCATCGATGCCACGCTGGTGCTGCAGTACGTCGCGGGGCTGATCCCGCACTTCTAACGCGATTCTTTCGATACACCGTAGGGGCGTTCAATTGAACGCCCCTACTCTTTTCACCTGCTACAATAGCCTCGCCACTTCTGAAAGGAGCCTCCCATGAACGATCGAGATGTCGTCATCGTTGAAGCCGTACGCACGGCCACCGGACGCAAGAACGGCAGCCTGAGCGGCGTCCATCCCGTCGTGCTGCTCTCTCAAGCGCTGAACGAAGTGATGCGCCGCGCCGGCCAGCCCGCCGGCATCGTCGAGGACGTGGTCTGCGGTTGCGTCGACCAGATCGGCGAGCAGGCGGCGAACATCGGCCGCAACGCGCTGCTTGCCGCCGGCTTCCCGTACACGATTCCGGCGACAACCGTCGACCGGCAGTGCGGCTCCGGCCAGCAGGCCCTCCACTTCGCGGCGAACCTGATCCAGTCGGGCGTCGTCGATGTCGCGATCGGCTGTGGCGTCGAGAGCATGAGCCGCGTGCCGATCCTCTCGCCGATGGAGGATGGCATGAAGGCCGGCCACGGCTTCCCCATCCCGCCGCAGCTTGTCGAGAAGTATCCGCTCGTCATGCAGGGCACCGCCGCCGACATGATCGCGAGGAAGTGGGGCATCGCGCGCGAGGACATCGACCGCTACGCCTACGAAGGCCACATGAAGGCCGCCCGTGCGCGCGACGAGGGGCGCTTCAAGCGCGAGATCATGCCCGTGAAGGTCACGCTCGAAGGCGTGGAGACGACGTTCGAGCAGGACGAAGGCATCCGGCCCGACACCACCATCGAGAAGCTGGCTGCGCTGAAGCCATCGTTCGGCGAAGACGGCATCCACACCGCCGGCACCTCATCGCAGATCTCCGACGGCGCGGCCGCCATGCTGCTCATGTCGGCGGCGAAGGCGAAGGAGTTGGGCGTGAAGCCGCGGGCGCGCATCGCGGCGCAGGCCGTCGTCGGCTCCGAGCCCGTCCTCATGCTCACCGGCCCGATCACCGCGACACCGAAGGTGATCGCGAAGGCCGGCCTCAAGCAGGCCGACATTGATCTGTTCGAGATCAACGAGGCGTTCGCGGCCGTGATCCTGGCCTGGGAGAAAGAGCTGCATCCGGACATGCGCAAGGTGAACGTGAACGGCGGCGCGCTCGCGCTCGGGCACCCGCTGGGCTGCACGGGCGTCAAGCTGATGACGACGCTCCTGCACGAGCTGGAGCGCACGGGCGGGCGCTACGGCTTGCAGACGATGTGCTGCGGCGGCGGGCTCGGCACCGGGACGATCATCGAGCGGCTGGACTAAGCGCTCGCGCGGCGTTCCATAACGTCACGTTTTTCGCCGCAACGGCGGTGATTTAACGAACACCCCCTTGTCGATTCGTGGCAGCGGGCGTACGATAGCGTCGCAACGTTCCGGCGGACGAAGCACAACCACACACAACTGCACAGCAAGAGACACTGAGGAGGGCCGCTACGATGCGCCGCACCCCGCTGCAGCAATTCGGAAACAGGATCGGCATGTACGCCTACCTCGCCGCGATCGGCGGCCTCCAGTTCTGGCCGCGCATCCGCAATCTCACCGTCGAGGACTACCAACGCCCCGAGCGTGAGGAGCCCTCGCCGGCCGAAACGCTCGCCGGCAACGTCGCGCAGGAGCACGACCCCGGCCGGGAGAGCACTACCGTCGCGTAGACGAGTATGTGTCTTCTCGTCCGAGGCACCCTTCTCAGATTGGAGGGGTGCGTTCTGTCTGGCTCGTCTCGCGGTCGAGCGGCCGCAGAGGTCGCGCCGGAGGTCGACGCCGTGTTCACCCACTGGCCACACTGATTTAACCGGCTCGTTACAAAAATCACTTGTTACCGGCCATCCGGCAGCTTACGCTGTACATGACGAACATAAGGAGGTCTGAACCATGCGCCGCACCCCGCTCCAGCTCCTCGGCGACGTCCTCGGGATGTATGCCTACCTCGCCGCGATGGGCGGCCTAGAGTACTGGCCCGCCCTCCGCGAAGCACCGATCGTCGAAGTTTCGCCCCCCGCCGCGGCGCAGGTGGACCACGCCGTCCAAGCATCCACCCGCCGCGAGTCCGATCCCGCCCGGGCTGTCGCCCCCGCCTTGTAGCTCGAGCCGGGACTTGCTTGAGAAAGCGCCCTTCCGCCGGAAGGGCGCTTTCATTTCCGCCCGTGCAGCAGAAACGCGGGCCCGTAGCTCCGTGGCCCCGCGCGAGCGCGCCTCGCGCGTTCAAATTGCGGCCGCTCGTACGAGCGTTTTCACAAGGGCATGAGCTCGACTCGTGGTACTATCGCTCGGGAGGGCCCGTAGCTCAGTGGGCCCGCGCGGGCGCACTCGCGTGTTCAAATGAGCGGCCGCTCGTAACGGCGGCCCTGAGGGCACTGGCCTCTCTCGTGGTACTATCCTCTCGGAACGGGCCCGTAGCTCAGTGGTCAGAGCGGCCGGCTCATAACCGGTTGGTCCCAGGTTCGAACCCTGGCGGGCCCACCACGCGCTCGAAGTTGGAGGTTCGAGGCTGGAAGCTCGACCTGTTCCCTGCGGCAGATCTTGTCCCCGAGCTGGTTCTCGAGTGAACCTGCCGTGACGCCGGAGCAGGTCGCCGCCTATCTTCAGCACAAGATGCCGGACGCGCGCGACATCTCTGTCTCGCACCTCTGGCGCATCCCGGGCGGCGCGTCGCGCGAGACGTGGGCGTGCGACGCGACGTGGCGCGAAGGCGAATCGACCGTCGAGCGCGGCCTGATCCTGCGCCGTGATCCCGAAGCGAGCCTGCTCGAAACGGAGCGCTACGTCGAGTTTCGCGTCTACCAGGCGCTGCAAGACACCGGGGTGCCCGTGCCCGAGGTCTACTGGCTCGAGACCGACCCGCAGTGGCTGAAGCGGCCCTTCTTCGTCATGCGACGGCTCGCCGGCGAAACGTCGCCGCAGCGCCTCGTCGCGAGCAACTTCGGCGGCCACGCCGACGCGATCGCGCAGCAGAAGGTCGATATCCTCGCGGGCATCCACGCGCTCGACTGGCGCGCATTGGGACTCGACTTCCTCGGCGCGCCGGACGGCGTGGATCGCTGCGCTGAGCTGGAAATCGATCGCTGGGAAACGATCATGCGCGCGCAGGCGCTGGAGCCGCAGCCGGCGCTCGAGCTGGGCATCGCGTGGCTGCGAACGCACATGCCCGTCGCGCAGAAGATCGCGCTCGTGCACGCCGACTATCGCACCGGCAACTTCCTCGTCGACGGCGGCTGCATCGCGGGCGTGCTCGACTGGGAGATGGTGCACCTCGGCGACCCGCTGGAGGACGTGGCATGGCTTTGCCTGCGCTCGTGGCGCTGGGCCGGCGACGCGCGGGTAGGGGGCCTCCTTCCGCGCGATGAGTTCTACCGCCGCTACGAAGCCGCCAGCGGCCTGCGCGTCGATCCGGAGGCCGTGCGGTTCTGGGAGGTGCTCGGCAACGTGAAGCTCGCCGTGATCTTCCTGACCGGCGCGCGCTCGTTCATCGAAGGGCGGAGCAAGGACGCCGTACACGCCTTTACCGCGCACCTCACCCCGGAGATCGAAGCGGAGATCCTGCACCTGATCGCGTGATTGCTCCCTCACCCCGACCCTTCGACAAGCTCAGGGTCACCCCTCTCCCTCGGAGAGGGAGAGGGGTCGAGGGTGAGGAAGATGGAGATACGGAGGCATACCATGAAACCAAACGCCGAAGAGGTCTTGCGCGGCGTGCAAGGCGCGCTGCTCACGTACGTCCTGCCCGAGGTGCAGACCGAGTACGCGCGCACGCAGGTCATGATCACCTCCGCGCTGCTCGGCATCGTTGCGACGCAGCACGACGGCGCGGCGCAGCGCCTCGTCGACGACAACGCGGCGCTGCGCTCCCTCGCCGAACTCGGCGCGGAGGCGCTCGC
>JBGQHA010000084.1:0-8797 GCA_041497735.1 Dehalococcoidia bacterium
GGCGTCATGGAGTTCTTCAGCGTAGTGCGAAAAGAGCCCGATGCCGATCTCCTCCAGGCCGTCGATAGCCTTGGTCATCAGATCGGCCAGTTCATTGAGCGGACCCGCGTAGAGGCGGTACTGCGAGATAGCCAGGAGCGCATGCAGCTCGCCATGGAGGCAGTCGCCATGGGCGCCTGGGAGTGGGACGTCCGCTCCGGCGTCATTCACTGGACGGAGAGTATGGAGCGCATGCACGGCATACTGCCCGGATCGTTTGACGGTACCTTCGAGTCGTTCCTGGCGCTCGTCCATCCGGACGATAGAGACGCCGTAGCGGTTGATGCTGAGCGGTCGCTCGATGGCGATTCACACGAGACCGAATACCGTATCATTCGCCCCGACGGCGAAGTGCGCTGGATCTACGGCAAGGGTCAGGCGAAGCACGATCTCTCCGGCCAACCAGTGATCATGTGCGGTATCTGCATGGACATCACAGAACGCAAGGCCGCTGCGGACCGCGAGCGGTTCCTCAGCGACGCGAGCACCGTGCTCTCTTCGTCGCTCGACTATGACACAGTCCTCGAACGTCTGGCGAGGCTTATCGTCGGGACGATGGCGGATTGGTGCGCGATTGACATGAGTGAAGGCGGGACTATCCGCCGAGTGGTTCTGGCGCACGCCGATCCGGCCAAGAGCGACGTGGCTCGCCAGCTCCAAACGTATTCACCCGACCCCGCTGGCATTGCTCCTCTGCAGGCGATCCTCGAGCGCGGCCAACCGTTACTCTTTCGCGACCTGAATCCTGCGCTGCTGTCGGAGGAATCGGCCCTGGACCGATCACAGTACCCCCTGCTTCGAGAGCTTGGCATGAGGTCCGTCATGGTCGTGCCGCTCATCGCTCGGGGTGCACTGCTAGGTGCCATCACCTTTGTCTCAACCGATATGAATCGCCAATACAGCGAAACCGAACTCTCGTTCGCGAAGGACCTGGCGTCTCGCGCAGCGCTCGCCGTAGATAACGCGCGGCTCTATACCGAATCGCAGCAGGCGCAAGAGCAGCTCCGAAAGGCGAACGAGACCAAGGACGAGTTCCTCGGTCTCGTCTCGCACGAATTGCGCACGCCCATCACGACAATCTACGGGGGAGCGCGGCTGCTGCGCCTCAGGGGTAGCGCGCTTGACGAGACAAGCCGCGCTGAGGTACTCCGCGACATCGCTAATGAGACGGAGCGCCTGCACCGTATCGTCGAAAACTTGCTCGTGCTGGCCCGCGTGGAGGTTGGGCCGGACACTGCACGCGAGCCCATCCTTCTCCAGCGCGTGATCGAGAGCGTGCTGCGCTCGTTCCGAGAGCGAACCCCGCTCCGATCCGTCGAGTGCCACATCGCGGTGGGCTTGCGCCCGGTCGCCGCCGAGCTCACCTCCGTTGAGCAGGTCATGCGAAATCTGTTGAGCAACGCCGAGAAGTACAGCCCGCCGGCGTCAGACATCGAAGTCTGCGTGGACGCCGAGGGCGACGAGGCGATCGTTCGCGTGCTGGACCGTGGGCCAGGGATCACGCCAGCTGAAACGGAAACGGTGTTCGACCGGTTCTACCGGTCGGCCGGGACAAAGGGCAAAGCCGGCATCGGCCTGGGACTGACGGTCTGCAAGCGCCTGGTTGAAGCTCAGTCAGGCCGGATCTGGGCGCTTCCCAGAGAGGGAGGCGGCCTTGAGATTGGATTCTCAGTGCCTTTCGCCGAGGAAGTGTGAGCATGACCGCTGAACCTCTCATCCTCGCCCTTGACGACGAACCCGGCATTCTCCGCCTCCTAAAACTGGAGCTCTCGACGCAGGGCTTCCGGATCATCACGGCATCGACTCCCGAAGAGGCCCTTCGACTGGCCGAGGAGCAACGTCCGGACCTCATTCTGCTCGACATTCTTCTGCCGGAGCTAAGCGGCCTGGAGGTGATGCGATCGATCCGCGAACGGGCCAATACGCCCGTTATCCTCTTGACCGCGAAGGACCAGGACGCCGACAAGGTTCGCGGGCTAGAGTCTGGGGCTGACGACTACGTCGTCAAGCCTTTTAGCCCCGAGGAGTTGGCGGCTCGCATTACCGCGGTACTTCGTAGGAGCCGCGAAGGAGCCAACGTAGGGCCGATCGTCTACGCAGGCGAGGTCGAAGTCGATCTCAATCGACGGACCGTCACCCGCAAGGGAGAGACGATCAACCTGACGCGAACGGAGTGGGTGCTCCTTCAGCATCTGGCAGCGAACGCCGGGAAGGTGCTGCTAAACGCAGAGCTGCTCACCAAGGTGTGGGGTCCGGAATACCGAGACGACCTTCAGTACCTGCGCGTTTGGGTCTCCCGGTTGCGAAGGAAGCTCGAGGAAGACCCGTCCAACCCGCAGATGATCAAGACCCGACCGGGCATCGGATACGTTTTCGAGGCAAACGCTGCCGCCGTCAGCAACGGAACAGCCCCGGCCTAAGCGGCCTGCAGCTTCCCGTACTCCACATTTTCTCGGCCTCCTCTAACGATGCCAGCAGAGGAACCCGAAGGCTCCTCCGCTGGCGTCGCAAAGAGGTGAACGGCTAGAAGTGAGAGCGGCCCCGGTACCAGCTCCCGCCGGTGACCACGCTAAGTAGCGCGGCGATGATCAAACCCAAGAGAAAGACCTTCGCCACGAAGATCCCCAGCCCACCAAACAGCAGGATCAATAGCAGTAACAACAGCAAGACACCGATCATGTGCTTTCCTCCCTCTCAATCGCGCCGGCCGCTGCACGGCGTAGCTCTTGCGAACACACTAAGCCTTCGTCCGTCGCGGAACGATAACCCGCGCGTCGTGGCGCATCTCAGAGTTGTTGCAATCAAATGAGATTTCAGGTGACCAACACGCTCCACCGCCCTGAGAGGGAAGGTTAAGCCCGCCTCCTATAGCCGGTCGCGTTGGTGAAAGCGTTCTCGGCGTAAGATTATTGTGGCGTCTACTGCGAAAGGAGTTCCGCAGCATGAATCCGCGACATCGCACATATAGGCCCGCCGCGTCGCTTATGTTGGGCATAATCCGCCGTAGGCGTGCACAGTGCTGTCATCGTTGGCTACTCGAGATGCCGAACGGAGCGACAAGCACCGGCGTTTGCAGGTCTTGCGGCCGGTCACGCTCATTTCTCAACGCGTTCGAAGACATCATGGACGCCCAGCACCGCGCACGAATACAACAACTCGCATGATCCTACTCACCGCTGCCCGTGCCCTCCTAGGGACGGAGCCACAATATCTGGGGAGGGCACGGACGTGGGCGCCATGTTTGGGTGCTTACTTCGGCTACCGTACGTGAACGAACCCCAGAGACATGGCACAACACGGCCGAGCACAGTTTCGCGACCGGGAATGGCTCCAACGAAGACAATCTGTCAACCGGACTTGGCCCCGGGCATGAGTCGCAGCGGCCATTTACAGCCCCGCGAGCGGCTCGTCTTGGCCACCGGAGCAGGTCCATTGCTGTGGACGTGCGTTAGCGTGTGCGCAGCGCTGCGATAGCCGCTATCTCAGCGTCCGCCATCGTGGCGTAGCCTGCATCGTTCGGATGGATGCCGTCGCCGGAGATGTACTCGGGCGTGTGACCGAGGAATGGGCCGTACATATCGACGACCGTCACATCTGCGCGCCCCGTCGCGACGTTCCGAATGATGTCGTTCAGCCCTTCCGGGAACACTGTGTTCGGCAGCCCTTCGATCGAGAGGTCGCCGAGCTCGCCCAGGCTAGGGATGTAGCCGAGCGGATTGTACTGCGTCGACAGCACAATGGGCACGGCCGAGTCTGCCGCCTCTAGCCGGTCGAGCGCCTTCGTCAGGTTCGACAGATAATGATCGAACGTGGCGCGCAGCGGTTCGACGCACTCCGGCTTCTGGAAGCCGACCTCGACATCGGGGCAGATGCCCGTCAGCACCAGTGAGGTAAAGAGCGCAACCAGATCGTTCCCGCCGATCTCGAGCGTGATGAGTTGCACATCGTTGTCGGGATCGGCGTCGCCGTCGCGCCCCGCGATCTCCGCCACGGCGCGGTCGAGCTGACCGTCGTTGAGCAGATCGGTGCTCGTCGCGCCGGGAACGTCGAGGTTCATCAGCTCCATGCCCGGCCCTAGGCCAGCGTGTACGAGCTCGACGAACGTCGTGCTCGCGCTTGAGGCACCATATCCTGCCGAAAGCGAATCTCCCAGCGCGATGTAAAGTCCGTTGGCGCCGGGCCGGATCCGGGCGGTCGGGCTCGGAGGCGACACAGACGATGGGCGAGGGCTCGGCGGCCGCTCTGTGGCACCTAGAGCCAGCGTCGCCGTAGCAGGCGCCGCCGGAAGCGTGGCAGTCGGGAGCGCGGGCGTGCGAACGGCGCGCGCGGTCGCCGGAAGCGGCTGGCCGGAGCACGTCGCTCCCAGCGCGAGCGCAGCCGTCAGCAACAGGATGGTCGCGAGGACTAGCTGGTGTGGCCTCACGGCGCCTGCAGCGTCAGCAAGGGCGTGAAGGCGGCCAAGGTCGCGATGCTCCCCAGTGCGCCTGCGATGGATTGCCGGTCCCGGCAGCCGACAATAGGCTAGCGCATCCCCCGTAAGATGTACGTTGCGGGGCTTATCGTTGCGAGAAGCTTTGGCCAGGGTGCAAAACCTCTTTCGGTGCAAGTGCCGGCGAGAGAACTAGCCGGCCTACGCCACCTGCGCGCTCCCCGTGCGCAAAGCGATCGCCGTCCTATTTCCAGAATACGTAAGACCGAAATACGTCCGCAAGGCCAACGATCGCCAGAGCGCCGGCCGGGCCCTGAGCTTGTCGCAACATAGCCGCGCTCGATGTCGGCCAGCGTGCCCAGCCCGGCCATGACCGGCATTCCCCCCACCGCGTTCGAAGATCGGAGAGATCGAATCAAATGGCCGGGAGGGGCAAGACCGTAACTGCTGTCACAATTTGAAGAAGACTGCTGAGCGGACGGGAACCGGCGTTCCGCTCCGTCTGGGCGACTACCTTCCAACGGGTCCACCGCACGATCGAGAGCATACCGAACAAGCCGCGCGCGGGAGACGCACACAAGCGTGACGCTCTAACGGCCGACAGATAAGGGTCGCGTCACGCCGTCCGTCTGAACCGCCGGTCAGGCTGGTCGGCTTGATCGTTAGCGTGTGAGTTCACTTCCGCCCGTGCAGCTTTGAACGCTCCGGAGAACGGATCCGTCCCGAGCTCTTCGCCCCGGCTGTGTGCAGCCGCAAGGGGCGCGGGCTGATGTGCATCGCCTAAGGGCGGTTCGCCGCCCGCCGCATTGGTCGGCCGGAGCTGGCCATTTGTGGACACCCGTTGGGCGATTGTCCAGCCGGCCGCAGCGCCAACCGCGAAGATCGCGACTGTCGTCTTGTTGAGAGCACTCTGTCCCTTCCTTGGCAACACCGCCAGGAGGGAGTGAATAAGGTGACCAGCGACTGCGATTCTACGACGCATGACAGTCCCCTCCTTTCAAATGGCCCAACGTCATTTCAAGCTTATCCCGCCTAGGGCCTCACCCGGATCAACGAATCTCCGCGTGGCGTTGCAGAAACGCAACAATTCGACGACTTGATTCTGTCACCTCCGAAGGTCTGCCAGGGGAGGGACCTTAGACTTCTGGAGCGGCCGAGCATCGGGAGGCAGCAGATGACCGCCCATCAGTGTCTGCAGCAGGGGCATTTCATTCGCCCGCCCTAGTGGACTAGTCAACGCATCCCTCACCATCCGCGCTGTTACACGTTCGACATGCCAGTAAGGCGCGGCACGAGTGCCGTTGTTACTGCTCACACACTAACCTTACAGTACCGGCCGAATCCAAAGAGAGACGGAAGGTCAGGTGCAGACCATGAATCGAATTGCCGGACATGATGCTCCAAGTGTAGGCCGCGGGCCACTCGCGGCCAATGTTCGCGTGCCCTGGCTGGTGATCGCCGCGGTCATTTGTGTGGCGGCCTCGGCCGTCCTACTGTTCCGCGTCCTTGGCGCCGCCGCTACGCCAACTGAAGTCAGCGCCGTTGAATCATTCCAGCAGAACAGCGAACTGATACGCATTGCGTGCCTGGACGTAAACAGCGATGGCCAGCTGAACGCCAGCGATGCCGTTCAGTCTCGGGCAAGCGACATCACGGGTGACGGCAAGGTGGACGAATCCGATCTCAGCGTGATCCGGCAGACCAATCTTACGGTGCCTGGCGGGCGACCGAAGGATTGCGGCAGCCGTCATCCCACCGACTGGGAGGTCGGTCCGCCGGCAGCGATTGACTGCAGCGTCGGCAGAGGAGGGTTCATTATCCTAGGCATCGGGGGCGGCGGTGTCGACTTGAGTACCAGCACCGACGCGGCCGGAGTACGCTGGATGCAGGTGGAGATTAGTAAGGTATTGACCGCGCTCGCCGTTCCCAACCAGCTTATTTCAGTCTCTCCTGGGCTCGCGGGAACGGAGGCGCCGCAGCCCGACGCCGAGACCTGGACGGCGACCTACGTGGAACAGCAGCTCGAAGCCTATCCTTGCCTGCGGGTGATTTTGCTCGGCCATAGCCACGGTGGAACCGGCGTGACAGCGATCGCCTCGCGATTGGAGAATGCTGGGTTTGCCAAGCAGATCGGTCTCAGCGTCCTCATCGACCGCGTGACGGTGCTCTATGCAGGCGACACGACATCTATTCCGCAGTCATCACTGGTGTTCAACATTTATCTCAGCACCGACGAGGAAATTAAGGGACACGAGATCGATCAACCGAATGTAGAGAACTGGAACGCCACACACACACTCGCGCCGGAGCACGGCGAGCAAGGTGGGGCGCTCATGCCAGTCACGCACACAACCGTCGATAACTCCCTGGCGGCTCTTGACCAGATCGTCGTAAGGATTCTTCCGCTGATAGCATCTCCCTAGAAGCGACGGGCTTCGGCGTCAGCGTCCCGAACCGTAGGGAACTCCAAGTTCGCTGTCCAGAGCGGACTATCGGCGGAGGGCAGCGTGGATCTACCAAGAGCGACCCAAACTCTGGCACTCGGAACGTTCTGGACCTAGCGCTAAGGTTGATTAGGTGCCGCGTTGGCCAAGTGCCGTCGTGCCCACATGCAACGCTTCTGTTACTTTCTCGACCTCTGCCTTCACACCTGATTTACGGAAGAAGCGCCATAATCTCGCAGTACAGACCTTCTTCTGGAGGTGCAAAATGCTAGTGAAAGACCTTATGAGCCGGGACGTACGTGTCATCCCGCCAGATGAGACACTCAAGGATGCGGCCAGAGAGATGGAGGCGATCGACGCGGGTTTCCTACCCGTCTGTGAAGGCAACAAGTTAGTCGGCATCGTGACCGACCGCGATATCACGATTCGCGCCACGGCCGGCGGGATCGATCCTCGCAAGACGCGCGTACGCGACATCATGACCAGGGAGGTCATCGCCTGCTCCGAGGACCAGGATGTCGCGGACGCCGTGAAGGTGATGGAGGACGCGCAGATCCGGCGCGTACCAGTGCTCGACCGCGAGATGCGGCTCACAGGGATCGTCTCAGTCGCCGACGTCGCGGTGCGAACGCACAACAGAAGGCTGGCCGGCGAACTCATCGAACATGTCTCCGGGCCTGTCGCCAAGCAGCACCGCGCGCCCATCGGCGGTAGTAGTTGGTCACTACTTACCCACTACCCCAATTGGCCTTAGCATTGATTGGACCGCCGGCGCGCGCGAGCGGCGCGGTGCCAGCGGGCGGTCTGCGCTCTTCCGCCGTCACTGGCAGAGTTGGCCGCGGCGCACTTCGCACCGGGACTACGAGCTGCCACTGGCGGTTCTTTCCGCGACCGCCCTCCTCCTGGAGAGCGTGTCGGAGCAGCGCAGCCTCCTCTGCCCCGCTGATATGCATTTGATATGCGGCGCAGCGCGAACGCTTACCCATGCGCAACTCGACACATCGTAACCTGCTAGCCAACGAGTCTTATATGCAAGGCGGGTGACGGGATGCTAAACACTGCGACGCAAGAGGATGCCACGCACACGAACATCCGGCGGCTGTATGACGATCGATTGTTGATCGTCAGCAACAGGGCGCCGATAGAGCACCGGGTGGACGATTCCGGCAACCTGCGCCGCAAACCGGCGAGCGGTGGCCTCGCGACCGCGCTGGGTTCGCCTGCCTCTGATCTGCCGTTTACCTGGATCGCAGCCGCTTCGACAGTTGAAGATAGCATCATGTCTTACGCTGTTGGGCCGATCCGGCTCGGCGATGCTCAGCAGCTTTCGTATGTGACGCTGGAGCCGGGCGCCTACGATCTCCACTACAAGACGTTTTGTAACCCCGCGCTATGGTTCGTCCAGCACGGCCTCCGTGATCGGCTGCTACCGGAGCGAACCTTCAGTGCTATAGAACGCGCCTGGCGGAATGGCTACGTACCCGTTAACCGCGCCTTCGCCCGCAGAATTGTCGTCGAGCTGCTAAGCCGTGGCCCCCAATCGCGGGTGATGCTACACGACTACCACCTCTACTTGACGCCGCGCTTCATCCGCGACCTGGGAAGCCAAGCTCTGCTGCAGCATTTCATCCATGTCCCCTGGCCGGAGCCCCAGGCCTGGGCGGCGCTCCCGCCGGCGATAGTGAGATCGATCTGTTCGGGCCTGCTGGCGAACGACAGCGTAGTCTTCCAAACAGTGCGTTCTGCACGGAATTTCGTCCTTACGTGTAGGGACGTCCTCTCGGGCGTCGACTTCGAGAGCGACGGCGCGATCATGTATCAGGGCCGGCGAACGCGCGTGTCCGCAAACCCGATCTCGGTCGACATCGCTACGCTGCGACAGCAA
>JBGQHA010000085.1:0-8772 GCA_041497735.1 Dehalococcoidia bacterium
ATGTTGCGGACGCGCCGGCAATCGCGGGACAGGCTTCAGCCTGGCGCCGGCGACGGCGGCACTATCATTCCGCAGCAGGCGGAAGGTGTCAAGCGAGTCTTCTGCGCTGCCGGCTGAAGGCGGCGGTGTCGTGGACGGCGGACAACTTCGCCTTACGGCCGGATGTGGTAGAGCCCGGCGTCGGCCTGAAGGATGAGCGATGCGTCGACGGCATTCACCGAGGAGTCGCAGTTCACGTCCGCGCCAGGGAGCCAAAGCTTCGTGGGTGGCTGCATCAGCCCGGCATCGTAGAAGTCGATCGCGAGCGCGTCGAGGCTGTTCGTCAGGCCGTCGGCGTTGAGATCGCCCGTCTTGGGATCGACGCCGTTGCAGGCGAAGGCGCGAGGGGCGCTGCCTCCAACGAACAGCGCGAGCGCAGCGACGAGTATGAAGGCGATGAGCGACTGAATCGCAAGGGTACGGATGAACATGCTGGAGCTCCTCTCGCGGGGACACTCCAGTATGCCAGCTAGCGCCGAGGGGGCACAAGAGCAGGGCCATCCATCGTCGCTCGTTGCTCCCTCACCCCCGTCCCCTCTCCCTTGTCGAGGGAGAGGGGTGACCGAAGGTCAGGGTGAGGGAGTCGCAGGATGTTACGGCGGAAGGTGGCTCACCAGCCCGGCCACGTACTGCAGGATCAGCGTAGCATCGATGGCGTTGATCTCGCCGTTCTGATTCGCATCCGCGTGCGGGTTGATCGACGCGACCAGCCCTGCCGCGTACTGCAGCACGATGGCGGCGTCGATGGAGTCTACGTGACCGTCCTTGTTCGCGTCACCAACGAGCCCCGCCGGCGCGGGGGTTCGGGTCGCTGTACGAGTAAACGTCGGCGTGAAAGTGGGCGTCATCGTCGCCGTGATGCCCGACGGCGTCACGGTCGCGGTTGGCGTCCCCGTGGGCGTGCCGGTCTGGCCGGGCGATGTCGCGGTGGGCGTCATCGTGATCGTCGGCGTGGCGGTCGGGGTGAGCGTCGGCCCGCCGGGCGTGATCGTGGGTGTCGGCGTGCGCGTGTTGGTGGGCGTCGGCGATGGGCCGGGCGTGTTCGTTCTTGTGGCCGTTGCTGTCGCCGTGCGCGTCGGCGTCGCGGTTCGCGTGTTCGTGGGCGTCGGCGATGGGCCGGGCGTGTTCGTTCTTGTGGCCGTCGGCGTGAACGTGCGGGTGAACGTCGCGGTCGGCGCCGAAGGAGTGTTCGTCGAGGTGCGCGCCGGCGTTGCTGTGCGCGTGGCCGTCGGCGTGGGCGACGGGCCTACCGTAAACGTGGACGTTGGCGTGCGCGTATTGGTGGGCGTAGCCGAAGGGCCGGGCGTGTGCGTGCTGGTCGCCGTCCGCGTCGGCGTGCGCGTGAACGTCGCGGTGGGCGCTGAAGGCGTGTTGGTCGACGTGCGCGTTGGCGTCGCGGTACGTGTAGCCGTCGGCGTGGGCGATGGGCCTACCGTGAACGTAGACGTCGGGGTGCGCGTGTTGGTGGGCGTATTCGTGTTCGTCGGCGTGGGCGTCGGCCCGACGACGACGGTGCCGTGCATGGTGGCGTGGACGGTGCAGTGATAGTTGTAGGTACCAGGTGTGTTGAATGTCTGATCGAACGTGAAGCCGCTGGTGTTCTGCCCGGAGTCCCAGGTCTGACCGCTCCCGGTGTCCGATGTCGAGCTATGCATGTGGGAGCCTTGCCAAACCCAGTGCACGGTGTCGCCGACGCCGATGTTGGTGACGCAAGGGCTGCCACAATTGTTGGTGGTGCTGGGAGCATTGGTGTAGAAGTTGTTACCGATGTTGACCGTGACCGTTGCCGCCTGGGCGGGCGTGGAGGCGCCCGACGTGAACGAGAACCAGACGACGCCGAGCACGAAGAGCCCGGCGACGGCGGCGATGGCGCTTCGTGGCGATCGCATTAGTATCTGCCTCCGCTGCTGTTTGACGAAGCCGCCGTGACGGTGAAGGCGGCGTGCAATCCCTGCTGGTAATGCCCCGGCACGTTGCAGATCAAGACGTACTTACCGGGATCAAGGTTCAGTGTAAGCGCTTTCGTCGTGCCCGGCGAGAACTCTGCGATCTCGTCCTTCTTTGTGACACCGGAGGCCTGTTCATCGACGGAGCTTCCGGAGAGCGGGAGGGCGTCCGGCGCAAGGTCGGTCTTGAATACGACGAACTCGTGGTCGATGGTGCCGCTGTTCGTCGCGGAGAAGGTGACCTTGCCGCTCGTCGCAGAGCTCTTATCGAGCGTGAGCGCCCACTGCTTCAGGGTGGCGTTCACGGTCGTGCCGCCGGCGGCCGGAGTGCCGTTACTGGTGGAGCTACTCTTGCTCTTGCTGCAGCCTGCCAGGGCAAGAAGGCCTACGGCGAGGACCGCGACGATGAAGATAACACGAACTGGGGGGAAGTGAACCACGATGGCGCTCCTTTAGCTTGAGAAACACGAAGGGTTGGAACATCCAAGCTTGCGGTCGGGGCCGTAATCCTTACTGGAAGGCCGTGATGCTGGCACAACTGACCCATAGATGACTACGGAAGCGGAACAGCCAATGGATTGTGCGCAAGCAGCGCCAGCAACCGTGTTCACGTCATTGCCTCACAGCCGCTCGTTGGCCGTGAGCGGCGGCTTGGTCTACGATGAACGGGTACGAACGTTGGGGGACAGCCGTTCTGCCGCTCAGGTTGCGGACCAACCGATGCGCGATCACGACACGAGGCACAGCGAAGCCGGCCCGCCGGATGAAATGCTGCTGATCGATGTGCGGCACGGCAGCGAGTCCGCCTTGCGATCGCTGTACGAACGCTACGCCGCTCTCGTGTACACGGTGGCGTTGCGGATCGTGGGCGACCGCGATCTCGCGCAGGAAGTGCTGCAGGACGTCTTCTTCCGCTGCTGGGAGCGCGCGGAGACGTTCAGGTCGGAGCGCGGACAGCTGCGCGGCTGGCTGATCGGCATCGCGCGCAACCGCGCGGTGGACGTGCTGCGGAGCAGCCAGCACCAGGCGCGGCTGCGCGAGCAAGGATCGTGGGCGCTGGACGGCGCGCGTGAGCGCTCGAGCGAGGCGGACCCGCTCGATAGGCTGGCGTTGCGCCAGGCGGTGCGCACGGCGCTCGATGCGCTGCCGATGGTGCAGCGCCAGACGATCGAGCTGGCGTACTACGGCGGCATGACGCAGTCGGAGATCGCCGAAGCGACGGCGACGCCGCTGGGCACGGTGAAGACGCGTATCCGCGACGGGATGCAGCGGCTGCGATCGCTCCTGAGGCCAATGGTTGATCCGGAGCACGAATCGCCGGGCGATGTCGTCGATGAGATGGGGCAACTCCATGGTTGAAGCGCACGAGCGGGAGCACCTGTCCGAGCTCGCGCTTGGTCTGCTCGAAGATGCGGAGCGCGTCCGCGTGGAAGCGCACGTGCGCGGCTGCCCGTCGTGCGCAGCTGAGCTCTCGGCGTACCGGGACACGATCGAGATGCTGCCCGAGGCATTGCCGTCGGCCCAGGCGCCGGAGGCGGCGTGGAAGGCGATCTCGGCTCGCGTGCGGAAGCGAGAGCGGCGCGGGCGCGCCGGCGCCGGATCGTGGCTGGGCCGGTTCTTCGGCGGCAGGGCGCTGCTGCAGCCGGCGTTGCTCGTCGTGCTCGTCGCGACGGTCATCGGGCTGATTGGTTGGAACGCGTCCCTGCAGGCCCGCCTTTCCGGCAACGACGACTCGGCGCTCTACCATCTGTTTGACAAGAGCGGCGGCCGCGCGACGGTCGTGACGCTTGTGGCGAAGCCGGGCGCTTCGGCGGTAGGCGGGCGGCTGGTCATGACGCAAGATCGGGCGGAAGGCGGCCTTGTCGTCGGCGGCATGCCGGCGCTGCCGGCGGGCCAGTCGTACGAGATCTGGTTCGTCCGCGCGGACCAGAGCCGCGTGCCCGCGAATACGTTCGCCGTCGATCCGCAGGGACAGGCCGTCTTCTTGGTGGACGTGCCGCAGCCCGCGGATGGTTTCGATGGCGTGGCGATCACGGCAGAACCGAGCGGCGGCAGTCCCACGCCCACCGGCCCCGACGTCCTGGCCGGACTGATCTATCAGAACTAGAGCTGACCGATTAGTCCTGCAACGAACTGCAGGACCAGCGCCGCATCGATTGAGTTGATGCTGGCGTCCTCGTTAACGTCCGCAGCCTGCGGGCAAGGCACAGCCGGAAGCAGCCCGGCTCCGTATTGCAGGATCAGCGCAGCGTCGATCGCGTTCACGAGACCGTCGCAGTTTGCATCGCCGGCGGGGGCTGGTGCCGTGGGCGTCGATGTGACAGTCGGCGTGACGGACAAGTTGGGCGTAGGCGTAATCGATGGCGTGGGCGTGTCGGTGCGCGTCGGCGTTTCGGTCGGGCTGGGCGTCGGCGTTGGAGTCGGCAGGCCGCAGGTGTTCGAGGCGACCGCCGCCGCGAAGACGTTGGGCCGGCCATAGCCGAACACGTTGTCGGGCCCGAAGTCGCCCAGGTCATCGGAATAGGTGATCAGCCTGTCGCGTAGCGTGACGCGCGAGAGCGAGGGCGTGCACTGCAAGAGCAGCGCGGCGACCCCCGCAATATGCGGCGCGGCAGCGGACGTGCCGACGAAGCGCTTGCCCGTGGTCTGGCAGGCGTCTGCCGATGGCAAGAAGCCACCGTGACCGGTGACGCAGACGTCGTCGGGCGCGACGAGATCCGGCTTGGTGCGCGCGTTTTCGGTGGGCCCGCGGCCGCTAAAGCGCTCGATGTCGTTTGGGCTATCGGAGCGCACCGCACCGACGGCCATCACGGAAGCGGGGGAGCCGCCGGCGTCTGACTGGTTGCCAACGCTGCTGCCCGGCGTGTCAAAGTCGAGCACGTTGCCGTTGTTGAGCACAGGACAACCGGTGCAGAGCAGAAACAGGTCGAAGAGACGCGGCGCGGCAACGCCGAGGTAGTTGGCGATATAGATATCGATGTTCTGAATGCTGAGGGAGCCGTTCGTGACGGAGCAGCTTTCGACCGGCGGCTCGCTGCCGTTCTGGGGATTGGAGCTGCACGCGAATATGCCCGAGCTGCTGCCGAAGAAGAGATCGTAGTCGTTCGCGGAGAAGTTCCATGAATCGTTCCAGACCAGGGTAATGAGGGCGCTCGCGCCCGGAGCGAGCCGGAAGCGGTTGAACGGAACGGGTGAAGCGACGAGACCGCCGTCGACGGTCGGGTAGGTCTGGTCCGCGGTGTCGAACTGCTGCGTCTCCCAGAAGTTGCCGCCGCTCGCGATCCGGAAGCCGGAGTTGACATACGTTCCCTGGTAGTGGCGGACCGCCTGGTTGCCGACGGCGGTGTAGTAGCCGCGCACGCGACCGCTGCCGTTGAGCGCTGCCGCGCTGTTCGCTGAGATGTAGCTGCTGCCGTCATACGGGCCCGCGCCGTAGAAGCCGACATCGTCCACGATCACGTCCGCGTACTGGGCGAGGCAGTTGACCGCCGCGTTGAAGTCGAGACCTGAGGCGAATCCGAAGTTGCCGAACATGAGCGATGCGCCGGGCGCGATATCATGCACGATCTCGAGTATGGCGGTGCCTTCCGCGCCGTGCGCGGCGGGGTCGCCGCCGGCCGTGTTGCACGTCGTCGTGTCGACGGCGTCCAGATCGGCGCTCGACTGGCTCTCCGCTAGCCCGGCGATGCCATCGGAGATGACACCCACGACGATCCCCGTGCCATCGATGCTCGGTAGGTAGCTGCGCAGGTCGCTCGCCTTGAGCACCGCATCGCCTTCCGTGTCGACCGAGCCGGTCTGGGCGACGGGGTAGTCTGGCAGGCGGACGCCGGTAACGTGAGGCAGCGCCGACACGTCGCGCAGGCGCATCGGAGGCACTTCCGCCTGCACGAGAGCTGCGTGGCTATCGACGTGCTCGACCTGCGCGCCGAGCGCAGCGAGCGCGTCGAGCGGGGCTTGCGCAAGGTCATCCATCGAGATGTAGACCTGCACGTCACCTGCGCCGTTGAGCCGGAGCTGCCCCGTATCGATCGAGGCGCGCACTTCCTGCGGGAGCGACGTCGAGGGCGCGCCCGCAGCTTGCCCTGCGACAGCGTCTGCCAGCAGCGCGAGCTGAGAGGAGAGCTTCGGATCCTTGTCCGCGCCGGCTGCCGGCGCCGCCGGCACGGGGAGGCGTGCTGCCGAGGGCGCGGGCGTGTCTTGGTTCGTGACGAACGTTCGGGTTCCGCTGCTCGTGCTCGCGGATGCGCCCAGCGCGCCGCCCGCGCAGGTCAGCACGAGCAAGAGCACGGCGCTGCGCGTAGGGATCATGTCGGAGGCAGTCTATCGATGAGCCGGGCGGCGAACTGGAGGATGAGCGCTGCGTCGAGCGCGTTCGTCTGGCCGTCGTTGTTGGCGTCCGCGGCCTGGAGACAGGGCAGCGAGTGGATCAGCGCTGCGACGTACTGCAGGGTGACGGCGGCGTCGATCGGATTGACGGTGTGATCGCAGTTGGCGTCGCCGGCCAGTGTGACGGGGGTCGCAGTGGCCGTGCGCGTCGGCGTGTCCGACGGCGTTGGTGTATCGGTAGGCCCGGGCGTGTCGGTCGGCGAAGGCGAAGGTGTCGAAGTTACGGTCGCGAGCACGGCCGTGGGCGTGTGCGACGGGACGGGCGTCACGCTATGGGCCGGTGTGGGCGTACGGGTGTTCGTCGGCGTGCGCGTGGGCGTTGCCGTCGCGAGTGTTACGCTCGGGCAGCTCGCGTCGTAGCTCGCGGCGGCAATGTCCGTCGCCCAGTCGAAGCTCGGCCCGGGAACGACGCCTGAGTACTCGCCGACGATCCATACGCAGGATGTCGCCGACGGATCGACGGCTGCGCCCAGGTAGTCGCCCCAGCGTCCCGATGTGTGCACAACGTTGCCGGCGCGCACTATGGACGTGGTGCTCAACGTGCTCGGCGGGTCGCCGGGCTGGCGGCCGGCAAGCACGGCTTCGGCAAAGATGCCGGTGTTGGTGTGCGTGAGGGGCACGTACAGGTTGCCCGACGCATCGACGGTGACGGCCGGATACGAATAGTACTGCCCTACCGAGCCGTACATGATGTCCTGGCTGACGGTGGGCGTGCCACTCGTGTCCACCTCGATCAGGTGCGCGCACGAACGTTGCGCCGTGTCGCCCGCGGGCCGGCACGCAGAGGTGGACGCAGTCCAGAGGCGGTTATCGCGCCAGACGACGTTGAGCGGACGCTCATCGCCCGAATCGATGCACGGCGGCGATCCGACGTGGGCATCTCCGACGATGCAGATGCCGGCACCGAGCGTGCGCGAAGGAGGGGCGGTTGAGTTAGCGATGATGTTGAGGCTGGTCGCCGTGGCGATGCTCACATCGCTGGTCTCTGGCGTCCCTGTGATGCGCAAGACGCGCATGATATGGCTGGTGTCAAAGGTCGTGAGGTACTGGTCGTTCGTGGAACTGAGCGAAACGGCAGGGCGGACGGTGAACGAGCTGTCGTCGTACGGGAAGGCGTGCAACCGCAGGGCGCCGGCCGCGACGCCGGCGACAAGGTCGCTCTTCTGGATGACGACGATCTCATCGCCGCAATAGCCATCGCTCGGGCTGCAGCCCGCGGTGACGATGCCCGGCGGCCCGTCCACGTCGAAAATGTTGCTCGAGAGCGTGAACTTATCGTCGGTCAGGCCGAAGGCGGGTTGATCGGGGAACACGTTGTTATAGCTGAGCGTGTAGACGTTCCACGTGCCGGCCGGATCGTCGCTGTCCGACACGGCGAAGTAGAGGCGTCCTGCATCGGTTCCGGAGGGGTTGTCCTTGAACGAGGCGAGCGAGGCGAACCAGCGGCCGCTCGGCGCATCGTATGCGATGCGCGGATCGAATTCCGTGTGGCCGGATACGACGTTGAAGAAGTCCCCAAGCGAGAAGGTCCCAAGGGTGGCCCCGTTGCGGTCGTAGATGCGCCCGGCGACGTTCACCATCTCCACGACGGCGCCGGGCCCCACCGCGAGCTGGGGATCGGGAGGCGTTAGGTTGATGCCCAGGAGCTCGGAGTTGATGCCGTTGTCCAGGCCCGGGAAGTGGGCGTTGCTGATCTGGGGCCCGGACGCGCTCCCTGCGGAGCCAACCGGCGTGGTTGGGGCGATTCCCCCGGCGCTCCCGCGGGCCAGGCGTCGTGGAGGGTGTAGCTTCGGCGCTTGCTCCGGCGCACCTCCGGATGAAGGCAGATCTCGGACCGTGACCTTCGTTGGCCCGGTGATGTGCCTGGCGCCGTCCGGCTGAAGCGCGCGGGCGACGGGTGGAGTCTCCTCGCCGCGCCAGACATCTTGCCCAGCGAGCGCGAGCGTGACCGTGACCAGGACGGCGCTAAGAAGGGCAAGACGCGCCCGGCTCATGCTCGGCACCGGACGTCAGCGGCCGGTTGGGAATAGCGCCAGGCATTCGGGGAACACACGAAACGTCCTCGTGTTGTGAAAGCGCACCGGGCGGGGAGCCAATGTCAACACTATAGCATCGGCGTTCGCCGCGAGATACCGGCGCGCTTGCTTCGTAACGAATGCAATGGATAGCATGGCGTTTACCAACGGGAGGGATGATGTCCGATCGACTTGTGCACCGGCTGGAGGAAGCGCCGGCCGAGGCCTCGCTCGTGGGCGGCAAGGCGCTTGGCCTGGGGCGGCTGCTGCGCGCGAACGCCACCGTGCCGCCGGGCTTCGTGCTCACAGCGGACGCCTTCCGTTTCTTCTTGCAAGCCAACGGCCTCGAGTCCGACTTTGCTGAGCTGGCGAAAGCAGAGCAG
>JBGQHA010000086.1:0-8764 GCA_041497735.1 Dehalococcoidia bacterium
ACGAGCGGGTTGTCGAACGGGGCTTGCTTGTCGTTGTACTGGATCGCATATGTCGCCAGGACGCTCTGCGTAACGCGCTCCGTGCTGGGGGGCTGCCCGGCCTCGGCACTCGGAATCGCTGTCATGTCGACCTCACCGTTCTGGTAGGCGATCTCCGCGGCGCTGTCGTCGGGGATGATCTTGTAGACGAGCTCGTTCAGCGTCGGCTTGTCGCTGCCCCAGTAGCTTGGGTTCGCGTCGAGCACGATGCTCGTGCCTGAGGTGTAGCTCTTGAGTACGAAGGGTCCGTCCGTCACGACCTTGCCGGCGTCCGTCCAGGCCGCGCCGTTCTTCTCGATGAGGTCCTGGCGCAGCGGCGAAGCCGGCCAGAGCGCGAGCAGCGTCGGCAGCGTGGGCTGCGGATGCGTGAGCTTGAATACGAGTGTGTGGTCGTCCGGAGCGGTCACGCCGACCTGTGACGTTGGGGCCTCGCCCTTGCTCGCTTCCGGGCCTCCCGCAATCGCGCTGTAGAAGCCGAAGTAGTACCCCTGTGCGCCCGCGCTCGGGTCGAACAGGCGCTGGAAGGCGTAGACGAAGTCCTTCGCCGTGACCGCCGTCCCGTCGCTCCAGGTCGCGTCGGAGCGCAGCTTGATCGTGTACGTCAGCGCGTCGCTGGAGATGCCGCCGTTGTTCTTCGTCGGGATCTCCGCCGCGACAGCCGGCACGACATTGAGGTCCTTATCGTACGTGAACAACCCGCGATAGAGCTGCTTCACGACGCTGATGTCGTCCGTGAACGCGGCGAGCTGCGGGTCGAGCGTTTGCGGATCGCCCGCGATGCGAATGCGGAACGTCTGGCTCGCGCTCGGCGCCAGCTTGCCGCTCGCGCCGTTGTTCTTGCCGCCACCGCAGGCAAACGCGGTCACGGTCAGCATCGCGACGACCAGCGCCAATGCAACCTTGGCGACGGGGGTGCTTCTGCTTGGTCTCATGACGGTTCCTCCTCTGGAAAGCGCCGCGATCTGCCAGGCGCCCACGGAATGTGCTCAAGGAGATCATCGGTAGGAGGGGAGGAAGAGAAATCAGGGCGCTCCCTTAGGGAGCGGCAGATTCGAAACGAATGTGGACGTTCGTCCTATCTGGCCGTCCAGCCGCCGTCGATAACGTGGGCGGCGCCTGTGACAAACGACGAGTCGTCCGATGCGAGGAAGAGCGCCAGCTTGGCGACCTCCTCCGGGCGTCCGAAGCGCCCCAGCGCCGTCTGGGACTCGAGCTGTTTGCGGAGCAGCTCGTTCTGCTGCAGCATCGATGTCATCGCTGTGGCGATCCAGCCGGGGCAGATGCAGTTCACGCGCACGCCCTGCGGTCCGTAGCGGAGCGCGAAGTTCTTCGTCAGCCCGACGACACCGTGCTTACTCGCGACGTAGCCGTCCTCCGCGCCGACGCCGATCAGGCCCAGCATCGAGGCCATGTTCACGATCGAGCCGCCGCCCGTGCTCGCCATCGCCTCGCTTGCGTGCAGGCAGCCGTAGTACACGCCCGAGAGGTTGATCGCGATCGTCGTGTCCCATTCGCGCTGCGACACGCCGGCGTTGTTCACCATCACGTCGAGCCGCCCGAAGGCATCGATGGCCGCCGTCACCGCCGAGCGCACATCGTCCTCGCGGCTCGTATCGCAGCGGACGAAGCGCGCGTCGCCCCCGATCTCGTCTGCGAGCGCTCGGCCGGTCGATTCGTCCAGCTCGGCGAGCAGCAGCTTCGCGCCCTTGCGGGCGAACTCGACCGCAATCGCCCGGCCGATGCCGGCGCCGGCGCCGGTGATGATCGCCACTTTGCCTTCCAGTCGCATCGATTCACCTCCAGTTGGGCGTTGACGGCCTTGCCCAGTCTACGTAATCTGAGGGGCGTCCGATACACCGCGGGCGAGGAGTGGCTCCCATGCAAGTCAGCGTCTTCTATCTACCGTCGATTGGTTCGCGCGCGGAGATCGAGAAAGGGATGGCGGGCCTGCGCGGCGATCTCTATCAGAGCATGCTGACGGAGCTGCGGGAGCAGGCCCAGCTCGCCGATGAGCTCGGGTACGACTCGATCTCCTTCACCGAGCACCACTTTCACGTGGAAGGCTTCGAGATTTCGAACAACCCGGTGCTGCTCGACCTCTACATCGCGATGCACACGAAGCGCATCCGCGTCGGGCAGCTCGGCATCGTGTTGCCCGCGCAGAACCCGCTGCGCGTCGCGGAGGACATCGCCATGCTCGATCACATGAGCGGCGGCCGCGCCAATGCCGGCTTCGCGCGCGGCTACCAGCGCCGTTGGGTCGATGTGATGGGCCAGCAGATGCACAGCATTCACGGCGTCACGCCCGGCCAGCACGACGAGATCGACCAGGCGAACCGCGAGGCATTCGAGGAGCACTTTCGCATCGTGAAGCAGGCCTGGACTGAGGATATGATGACGTTCCGCGGCAAGTACTGGCAGATCCCTCCGGAGGGAACGCCGTGGGAGATCGAGGCGACGAAGCAGTGGGGCGCCGGCGTGGACGACGCCGGCATTGTGCAGCAGATCGGCGTCGTGCCGAAGCCGTTGCAGAAGCCGCACCCGCCGCTCTTCCAGCCATTCGCCTCGAGCGAAGCGACGATCCGCTGGTGCGCGCGCGAACACGTCACGGCCATCCTGCCGCCGATGCACTTCAGCATGGCGAACCAGCTGTACGAGGTCTATCAGGAGGAAGCGCAAGCACACGGCCGCAGTCTCAGCCCTGGCGAGGGCCTCGGCCTCTTGCGCGATGTCGTCGTCGCCGACACGGATGAAGAGGCGCTCCAGCTGTGGCAACACGGCGGGGCATTTTGCGGCGCCGCCTGGTTCGCGCCGTTCGGCTTCTGGCGTGGCTTCACGGAGCCGGGGGCGCATGAGATGCTCACCGTGCCAGAGCAGCTTGAGCGCGGCCTCGTCCTCGTCGGGTCACCCGACACAGTGACGCGGCAAGTCGAAACCATCCTTAAGGACACACCGATGAAGTGGCTCTTCGCCTGGACGTACAACGGCCTCATCCCGCACGACAAGATCCTGCGTTCGCTCGAGCTCTTCTCGACCAAAGTGCTACCGAGGTTCAGCTAGGCAGCTAGCGGGCGCCGCTGAGCATGCGGCCGCGGATCGATTCGCCCTCGCCCAGCAGCCGCGCGCATCCGGCGACGAGGCACAGGGAGGCGAACGGCATCCAGAGCGTCAGCGCCAGCAGGAACACCGCAGCGCCGACGAGTGGCGCGATGGCCCAGGCCAGCCAGACGCTGATCAGCCCAACGAACATGACCGGCGCGCCGATCGCGATGAGGAGGCGCAGCGTCCACTGCTTCGCCTCATCGGAGAGCAAGGCGCTGGCGGCCGTCGCCTGGCGCGCGCTCGCGTCGTAGACAACCACGAGCGGCAGCTCGTACGTGTGGCGTGAGAGCCAGTGCACGGCGGCCAAGCCGCCCGCCGCGATCGCCAGCAGCGCCAGATAGCCGTACCCCTGATCGGCGACGATGATCGCGCAGGCCGAAACGGCGACGAGTAGCAGGCCGACCGGCGCGGCGCTCAGAATGATGTCCGGAGCGCGGCGCACCAGCACCAGCGGCATCGCGTCCGGCGCGCTGTTCGTGAGCTGGTAGCCCGCCCAGATGAGGGTGGCGGCGAACAGGCCCAGATACACGAGAAAGATGACAGGTGCGAGCGCGAGGCCCATCTTGACGCCGGTCGCGGCCAGAATGAGGAGAAGCGGGCCCAGCACCACACCCGGCACCAGGACGGCGAACAGGCCCTCTAGCTCTTGCCGGTAGATAAGAGCCGAGTCTTCGAGGATGTCCCGCATTCCATTCATATGTCGGACGCCGGCGGCATTTCTGTCGCCTCATACGTAGGAACGGCGCGGCGGAAGGGGGTGTTACTGCTTGATCAGCCCGATGACATTGCCCTCCGGGTCGGCGAATTGGGCGATGGTGGGACCGTTCGGGACGTCTATTGGAGGCAGGACCCTCTTGCCGCCCATCCGCTCCACTTCCGCCAGCGTCTCGTCCAGGCTCAGCACCTGGACGTAGATCGCTACGCGAGCTGGACCGTCGCCGGACGAGGCGATTCCGCCGCCGACGCCCTCGACAGGCCCTCCGACGCCCGGGGCAACCATGGCGTAGCCGGCGGGATTGTCGGCGCTGATCTGCCAGCCGAAGAGCTTTCCGTAGAACTCGCGTAGCTGCGCGCTGTCTTTGCCCAGGATCTCGAAGAAGACGACGGGCCGTCCGATCCCCATGAGAGGTACCTCCTAGCGTCGATCTGCGCTGACACTGTGCGGAAGGCCGCAAGCGCTGTCAAGCGAGCTTCGGTGGCCTAACGATCACCTTTGGCTATACTAACTCTCCGTGAAGACAGCAGAGCACGACGCGGTCGATCTTCGCCTCGCGGTCAGGCCGGTCGCGCTGCCGCACCCGAGCCGTCTCCGCGGCATGCGACGGCTCGGCCACATGTCCCTGTTGGGCGCGCGCCACCTCACGCCGGCCATGGCGCGACGCCTGGTGCGGCGTCAAGGCAACCCGGCCGCCGCCGTTCGGCGCGTGTTCGAACAGCTGGGGGCCACGTACGTCAAGTTCGGCCAGTTCGTGGCCTCCGCGCCCGGCATCGTGGGCGATTCGATCGCTGAGGAGTTCCGCGTTTGTCTCGATACCGGCCCTGCTATCCCGTTCGAGTACGTCCGATCCACGATCGAGTCGGAGCTCGGGCAGCCGCTCGAGGAAGCCTTCGCGACGTTTGACGACACGCCGCTCGCGGCAGCGTCGATCGCCGTCGTCCACGCGGCGACGTTGCACGACGGTACGCGGGTCGCGGTGAAGGTGCTGCGAAACGACATCGAGCGGACGGTCGCCACGGACATCGCGATCTTGGAGCGCTTTGCGCGCTTCATGGCGGCGCGCGGCATTGACCAGGCGTACAACATGGTCGGGCTGATCGTGGGGCTCCGGATGCAGATCGCCGAGGAACTCGATCTGCGCAACGAGGCGGGTACGATGGACGTCTTCCGCACGCTCTACGAGAGCTATGGCCTCTCGCGCCTCGTCGTGCCCGATGTGTATCACGACTGGACGGCACGCCGTGTGCTCACGATGCAGTTCCTCGACGGCGCTCCGCTCGACGACCTGGAGCACGCCACCGCTCTCGGCGCCGATCCGGCAGAGCTGGTGCGCGAGCTGCTGAAGGCCTGGGTGCTCACCGGCCTGCGCGTGGGCGCGTTTCACGCCGATATCCACGCCGGCAACCTCCTCCTCCTGCACGACGGGCGGCTCGGCATGGTCGACTGGGGGATCGTCGCCCGCATGGACGGCGATTCGCAGCGCATGTTCCGCAGCCTCTGCGAGGCGTCTGTGGGGATCGAATCGGCGTGGGCGGACATCGCCGAGATGATGATCCACGTGAACGGCCCCGCGCTCTACGCGCTGGGGCTAACCGATGATGACATCCACCGCTTCGCGCGCGCTACCTTCGAGCCGGTGCTCACGAAGCCGCTCTCAGAAGTGAGTATGGGCGAGCTGATGATGAACAGCGATGACGTGGTCCACAAGGCAACTGGCGAGCAGCCGCCGCGCCGCTCCGTGCGCGACCGCCTGCGCATCATGCGCGACGCCGCGCGCGCATATCGCACAGCGGCGAAGAACCGTGCGTTCGAGAACATGTCCATGCGGATGGGCTTCCTCTCGATGAAGCAGCTCGTCTATCTGGAGCGCTACGGGCGCATGTACATCCCGAACGAGGCGCTCTTGGGCGACACCGTCTTCGTTCGTCGCGCGCTAGACGAGTCTTCCTAGCGTCGCGGTGCTAGGAGTGCGCTTTGGCGTACGGCTCCAGCCCTGCCATCGCGCGCCTGATCGCCCAGTTGTGGTTCCAGCGAAAGAATGGGCGCAGCACAGGCGTGAGCACGCGCAGCAGCGCGCGGTCGGCCTTCACGCGCCAATCGAAGCGCACGTGCACGGCGTCGCCGTTCGGCGTGAGCGTCCAGACGCCGCGGCCGGTGAGATCGCCGGTGACGCGGATCTCGAACTCCCGCGGTGGCTCCAGCCTGACGATCTCCGACGTCTGGCGCAGGTGGTAGGGCAGGCGGCCCTTGAAGTGCTGCTGCGATGTCGCGCCGACGGCCGGCGGCCCGCTCGCCTCCACCTCGATGTAGACGGGCTTCCACCAGTCGGGATAGGTGCGCGGATCGGCGAGCGCCTGAAACACCGCCTCGGCCGGTGCCCGCACGTCCCACTCGTCGATGAACACATACTCCGCAGCCAAGTCTTGTTCCTCCCGATTCGAGATGGGAAAGTATACCAGCCTCCGCACGGTCGGTGGTCGATCGCCTAAGCGTCGTCGTCCTCGTCCGCGACGACGTAGAGGTCCACGTTTCGGTTCGCGCGCATGATCTCGTCGAGCGCGGAGCGGCCGAACAGCCTGCGTCCTCCGCTCGGGCGGCCGGCGACGATGCTGCCGGCGTTCGTCTCGCGCGCGATGCGGGCCACCTCGTCTCCGACCTTTCCCTGCGCGCGGTAGATCGACGCGCCCAGGTCTTCCGCGTAGCGCAGGTTCTCCTCCAGCGCGCGACGCGCTGCCGGCGCGGCGTTTTTCCAGCGCGGCGGCTCGACGAAGACCGCCAGAAGATCGGCCTGCAGCTTGTTCGCCAGCCGCCAGGCGCGCCGGATCACCCGCTGCGCCGCAGGCCCGTCGTTGACGGCCGCCAGCACGCGATCGCCGGCCGGCCACGGCGTCTCGATCTGGTGCTGGCGCATGTACTGCTCCAGGTCTTCTTCCACCGTCGTCGCGACCTTGCGCAGCACGAGCTCGCGCAACGCATTCAAGTTGCCTTCGCGGAAGAAGCTGTGCAACGCCTGCTCCGCGCGCTCGCGCGGGTAGACGTTGCCATGGCGGATACGCTGTCGCAGGGCGTGCGGCGACATGTCGATCACTTCTACCTCGTCCGCCTGGTCGACCACCCAGTCCGGGATGCGCTCGCGCACCGGCGCTCCCGTGATCGACTCGACGACGTCCGCCACGCTCTCGACGTGCTGTATGTTCAGCGTGCCGATGACGGTGATGCCGTGGTCGAGCAGCTCGTGTATGTCCTGCCAGCGCTTCTCGTGCTTCGACCCCGGCGCGTTGGTGTGCGCCAGCTCGTCGACGAGCGCCACCTGAGGATTGCGGCGGATGATGGCGTCCGTGTCCATCTCCTCGATCACGACGCCCTTGTAGTCGATGCGCTTGCGCGGGATCACCTCGAGGTCGCCGATCGCTTCCGCCGTGCGCGGCCGTCCGTACGTCTCCACGAAGCCGGCGACGACATCGGTGCTCCGCTCCTTGCGCCGCCGCCCCTCGTTCAGCATGGCGAACGTTTTTCCCACGCCGGGCGCCATCCCCAGGTAGATGCGCAGCCGTCCCCGCGCTCCGGCGCCCGCTTGCCGGCGGACCTGCTCCAGCGCTTCCTCGGGGCTTGGGCGTTGTCGGGATGCCTCTTGGGATGGCGTGCCGCCGGCGAGACTCATGCGGCCATTGTAGCCCTAGTGCGCCGGCGCTCCGTACGCGGCATCGAGCGCGAGATTGAGCTTCAGCACGTTCACGCGCGCCTCGCCCAGCACGCCGAGCGTCGAACCATCCGTGTACGTGTCGACGAGCTTGCCGATCTCCGTCGCGGACACGCCGCGCGCTCCGGCAACCCGCGCCACCTGCAGCTCCGCATACGCCGGCGAGATGTGCGGATCGAGGCCGCTGCCCGACGCCGTGACCGCGTCGACCGGCACCTCCGCGTCCGCCGCCAGCTTATTCTCCTGGCGTATCTGCGCGATCGAGTCCGCGACGCGCGTCGCCAGCGCCCGGCTCGAAGGCCCGAGGTTTGAGCCGGAGGAGGCGCCGCCGTCGTAGCCGTCGCTGCCTGCGGCCGAGGGCCTGGGGTGGAAGTAGGCCGGGTTCGAGAAGCTCTGCCCGACGACGGACGAGCCCACAGCCTGTCTGTTCTGCGTGACCAGGCTGCCGTTGGCCTGCCGGTGAAACAGCCCCTGCGCGATGCCGGTCATGGCGAACGGGTAGCCGAGGCCAAGGACAACGCTGAACGCGACGAACGCGATAATGCCGGTCTTTAGGTCGGCTACTGCGTTGCGAAGCATCTCTCTTCTCCCTCTCGACTGCTTAGTTCAGGTGCAGCAGCACGAGCAGCAGATCGATCAGCTTGATGCCGATGAACGGCGCGATGATCCCGCCGATGCCGTAGATGAGCAGGTTGCCGCGCAGGATCTCCGCCGCCGGTGCGGCCCGATAGGTCACGCCGCGGAGCGCGAGGGGCACCAGCGCGATGATGATCAGCGCGTTGAAGATGACCGCCGAGAGGATCGCGCTCTGCGGCGTCGAGAGGCGCATCACGTTCACCTTGTCGAGCTGCGGGTAGATGCCCACGAACATCGCCGGGATGATCGCGAAGTACTTCGAGACGTCGTTGGCGATGCTGAACGTCGTCAGCGCGCCGCGCGTCATGAGCATCTGCTTCCCGACGGCGACGACCTCCACTAGTTTCGTCGGGTCGGAGTCGAGGTCGACCATGTTCGCGGCTTCTTTCGCCGCCGCGGTCCCGCTGTTCATCGCCACGCCGACGTCTGCCTGCGCAAGCGCGGGCGCGTCGTTCGTGCCGTCGCCGGTCATCGCGACCAGACGGCCCGCCGCCTGCTCGTCGCGGATGAGGCGCATCTTGTCTTCCGGCTTGGCCTCGGCGATGAAGTCGTCGACGCCCGCCTCCGCG
>JBGQHA010000087.1:0-8759 GCA_041497735.1 Dehalococcoidia bacterium
CCGGCGTTCATCGATGCGCACTGCCACCTCCTCGCCTACGCGGCCACGCTCCTCTGCGCCGATTGCACCGCCGCGCGCAGCATCGCCGAGATCCAGCAGGCCATTCGGACGCAGGCGGAGCGTACGTCCGGCGACCAGTGGGTGCGCGCGTTCGGCTACGAGGAGACGCGTCTCGGTGAAGGCCGCCACCCCGACCGCCACGATCTCGACGCCGCGGTGCCCGGTCGGCCTGTGCGTCTCATCCACCGCAGCGGCCACGCCAGCGTGCTGAACAGCGCAGCGCTGCGCCTCCTGGGCATCGACGCCGCGTCCGAGGAGCCGCCCGGCGCCGCGATCGATCGCGATCCGAGTACCGGAGAGCCCTCGGGCTTACTGCTCGCTATGGAGCAGGCCATCGAAGGCGCCGGGCCGCCGCTCGGCTACGGCGAGCTGGCGGACGGCACGCGGGAGGCGTGCCGGCGGCTCCTCGCGAACGGCATCACGTGCATCCAGGACGCCACCCACACCAACGGCCGCTCCGACTGGGAGCTGTTCGAGCAGCTCATCGAGGACGGCGCTGTCACGGTCGATGTCGTGATGATGGAAGGCATCGATCACCTCGGCGAGCTTCCCGAGATGTCGGCGGGCGGCGGGCTTCGTCGCGGCGCAGTCAAGATCATGCTGCATGAGCTCGGCGACGAGATCGTGCCGGACGAAGCGGAGCTCGCGCGCCTCGTCGCCGAGGTGCATGGCGCGGGCCGGCAGGTCGCCATCCACGCGATCGGCGAGCAGGCGATCGCCGACGCCGCCGATGCCATCGAGTCGGCGCTGCGCGATACGCCGCGTGCCGATCACCGGCATCGCATCGAGCACTGCGGGCTGCTCCCCGAAGGTATGGCGGAGCGCCTCGTGCGGCTGGGGATCGTCGTTGTCAGCCAGCCATCGTTCGTCTATGAGCGCGGCGATCGCTATCTCGCGCTTATTCCGGAGGAAGCGCAGCCCGCGTTGTACGCCTTCCGGTCGCTCCGCCAGGCGGGCGTGGAGCTGGCCGCCGGCTCCGATGCGCCCGTCACGCGTCCGGAGCCGCTCGCGTCCATCGCGACGGCGATCGATCGCCGGGCCCTCTCCGGCGATGCCGTCGCGCCTGATCAGGCGGTCGATGTCCTCGAGGCCTTCTCGTGGTGGACCAGCGCCGCCGCCCATGCGGGCTTCCTCGAGCACGAGCGGGGCTCCGTCAGACCGGGCCTCCGCGCCGATCTCCTGCTCCTCCCGCCGGACGCCCTGGAGCAATCTGCCGAGGCGCTGAGGAACGTATCGATTAGGCGAATGTGGGTCGCCGGGCACGAGCTTGATCCGCACACGTCATCGCCGGTAAGATAATTTTGTCACAACCGTGCCGGAGGGGAGGAGATTAGCCTGGCGGAAGTTATCGTAGGAGACCGAGAATCGCTGGAATCGGCGCTGCGGCGGTTTACCAAGCGCGTTCAGCAGTACGGCATTCTTTCTGAGGCGCGCCGCCGCCGCCACTACGAAAAGCCGAGCGTAAAGCGCAAGCGAAAGGCCGCAGCCAAGCGACGCAAGTCGCGGCTGGGAGCCGCCGGACGAAGCCGGACGAGCGGCCCGGGTGGCCGGACGAGCGGCCCGGGCGGCCGAACGAGCGGCCCTGGCAGCCGGACGAGCGGCCCAGCTAGCCGCTCAAGCGGACCAAGTCGCGCATAGGCACTAGGACCCGCCCGCAAGGCGGGTCCTTCTTCTTAAGAGATGTCGCTCAAAGAGCAGCTCAACGCGGACCTTCGCGAGGCGATGCGCCACCGCGACGACAACCGTCGCGACACGCTCCGGCTCGTGCTCGCCGCCCTGCACAACGCCGAGATCGCCGCCGGCCATGAGGCGGACGATGGCGATGCCCTCGGCGTCCTTGCCAAAGAGGCGAAGCAACGCCGCGAGAGCATCGAAGAGTTCACGAAGGCCAATCGCCATGACCTTGTTGCGAAGGAAGAGGCGGAGCTCACCGTCATCTCTACCTACCTCCCGCAGCAGGCGACCCGCGACGAGATCATGGACGCCGCGCGACGCGTCGTCGCCGAGACCGGCGCCGGCGGCCCGCGAGACCTGGGGAAAGTCATGCCCGTGCTCATGCAGCAGTTCCGTGGCCGGGCCGAAGGCCGCGACGTGAGCGAAGTCGTCCGAGAGCTGCTCGGCTCCTAAGCCACCCTGGGCTCCCACTCTGCTCTGGTATCATGGTGGCTGAACCATGGTCGGGAGTGTGTCGCGGCCGCTGACTCCTCCCCAGGTGTTCATCTTCTGGGGCGCGCTACTGCTGGCCCTCGTCGTTGCCCTCTTCCCCTTCTTCCCCCGATCGCTGGGTGTCAACCAGGGCGACATCATCGCGCGTGACATTCGTTCGCCGCGCGACAAGGCGTTTACGAGCAAAGTCCTGACGGAGCAGGCGCAAGAGAGCGCGGCCAAGGCTGTGCCGAACGTCCTCGTCTTCGATCCGAGCCTGCGCGCGAAGCGGCTCAGCGTCCTGAGCGCTGCGACCAAGAGCGTCGACTCCGTTCGCCAGAACGGTGCGCTCAGCCAGGAAGCGAAACGCGCGCGTCTGCTCGGCATCACCGATCTGGGTCTCTCGCGCGGCAGCATTGATGCCGTACTGACGCTGCCTCCCGATCGCTGGCTGCTTGTCCAGCAGAACGCCGAGCAAGTGCTCGGCGATAGCCTGAGCCGCTCGATCGCGCCCAACGCCGTGCAGGCAGAGCGCGATGGCCTCCTCCAGCTCATCAGCCCTGATCTTTCCGCGGACGAAGCGAACCTTGTCGCCGATCTCGTGCGCCCACTCATCGTCTCGACACTGATCGTGGACGACGACGCCACCGCGCAGGCGCAAGAGGTCGCCCGCCGGAACGTCCAGCCGGTCCAGCAGACCGTGTCCAAGGGGCAGCTCGTCGCGCAGCACGGCGTCCCGGTCGACGCGACGACGCTCGAGCTCCTCAAGCAGCTCGGCCTGCTCACGCCCCGCGTCGATTGGCGTAACGTCGCCGCTGTCGCGATCGTTGCCGTCCTCGCCGCGACGCTCATCGCCGTCTATCTCTGGCGCTTTCCGTCCGGCGCGATCAACTCTGATCGAAACCTGCTCTTGCTCGTGCTCATGATCGCGCTCCCGATCCTCATTGCGAAGATCTACTTCTCGCTCGTGCTGCCCGATGAGAACCGGCGCTTCTTGGCGTACTTCTTGCCCCTCGCGACCATCTCCATGCTGATCGCGACGCTGATCGAGGCGCGGCTGGCCGTGGTCATTGGGCTCTTGCAGGCGGCGCTCATGATGTTCGCCGTCATCACGCTGCCAAACCTCTCGATCGCTGGCACGATCAGCCCCATCGACGTCGGACGCGTGTTTCTCGTCTACGGTCTCGGCGCTGTAGTCGGCGCCTTCGCTGTGGAGCGTGCCACGCGCACGAACCAGTACCTGATCGGCGGTGTGCTCGTCTCGGTTGTCGCGCTAGGCGCGCTGTTCGCGCTCTGGCTGCTGGAGCCGGACCGCAAGGCGTTAGACGCGCTGTGGATGACGGCGGCCGGCTCCGTTACGGGGCTCAGCAGTGGGCTGCTTACGGCGGGCGCCTACTCGCTCGTCGGCGCCGTGATGGGCATCACGACGCGCGTGCAGCTCATGGAGCTGTCGCAGCTCAACGCGCCGCTTTTGCGCCGCCTGCAGGACGAAGCGCCGGGTACGTTCCACCATAGCGTCATCGTCGGCAACCTCGCCGAGCGCGCCGCCGATCTCGTCGGCGCCGATGCGCTCCTCGTGCGCGTCGGCTGCTACTACCACGACATCGGCAAGGTCGTGCAGCCCGGCTTCTACATCGAGAACCAGATGGGCGGCGCTAATCCGCACGACTCCCTTGCGCCCGAGGACAGCGCGCGCATCATCGCCGAGCACGTCGTTGCGGGAGCGGAGCTTGCCTACAGGCAGCACCTGCCGAAGGCCGTGCAGGCGTTCATTCCGGAGCATCATGGAACGCGGCTGATCCCGTACTTCTTCCGCAAGGCCAGCAAGGAGGACCCGCACGTCGACCCGGCCCGCTTCCGCTACCCCGGCCCGAAGCCGCAGAGCCGCGAGACCGCAATCGTCATGCTCGCCGACTCCACCGAGGCGATGGTCCGCGCCAGCGCCGATCGCTCGCCGGAGCGTATCGATGTGATCGTCGAAGAAGTGCTGACCGAGCGCCTCGCCGAAGGCGAGCTGGACGAATGCGACCTCACGCTGCGCGACCTCCGTACCGTCGCCGAGTCGTTCAAGCGCACGCTGCGCGGCGTCTACCATCCGCGCATCGAGTATCCGGAGCCCACGCCGCGCGAGCGCCGCGCACTCATCGGCCGTTTCCGCCCCGGCCGCCGCCTCCCCGCCGCGCCGCCCGTCGAAGCGCTGCCGCAGACGCCCGCCTCAACACGGCGGCCTACGTAGGGAAGCGCGGGTCGGGCGAGACGCGGAACTTTTAGTCGGGGAAGAATGATTCACACATACGCCGCCACGAAAAAGTTGGAGCACTTTCGTTCTAGTACAACCAGAAATTGCTCACCTTTGTCAACAGTGGTATAGCGAATACCCATCTTGTGAGTATTGACGAATTCCTTCGGCATGCGTACTACATGTAGTGCAGTGCCATTATCCCTGAAATGTCAAACGAGAAGGTCTGGAACGCATGAAAAGCATCGAGCTTGATGGCTAGTATAGGACAAGAGACAGCGACACTTGACAAATTTGCCGGAACCTGTTACGGGTTCGTTAAGAAGTGGAGAGGCGGCCCCGACGGTTGGGTAGTAGCTGTCGGGTAAATCAGCAGGAGTACCCCTTTGGGGGACTGTTGTGTCAATCTTCCCGTTCCGTGCAAGATTATCCGTTTGGGCTTGATGGCGGGACAACGAAGTGCCGCATAAATCTGGGGGAAGAGAATTGGGCGCCCAAGGAGTGGTTCGCGGCCGGCTCGTTCTCTTGTTGGGGCTCGGTTTGTTGGTACTTGTGCTTGCAACTGGCGAAGTATGCACAAGGCATAACTTTTGGCGCAGCGTTGATGGCTCCGGAGCATATGGGGGAGCTTCCCTTACATTGGCCGGCCCTGTCCAAGTTGTTGGGTGCGATACTTGTGTAATCAGCGTCTATTCCGAAACCATGGGGAGGGAAGGCTGCTGGCCGGACAACTCGCTGGGGTTCTCGATCGATTGGGATTGGGGCTACGTAATTCAAGTGAATGAATACGGCCAAACAGCGGTGTCCGCGCCAAGCCAGCAAGGCGGTTACGCGACAGACTGGTGGGCCTGCTGGAACACTCACTATCTGACTTGGGACGCGTTCCATGAGTGGAGCGGCGATCCGGATACGAGTGATAGCCAATCTCAGGAAGGGCATTGCACAGCGCTCCGGACGCCTTTGGCCCCAGACATCTTCTGTGACTCTTATGGCTCATAATGCGCTTGACGTTCGCAACCTCAAGTATTCATTAGTTCTGGCGGTCGTCTTGCTAGCAGTCTCTGTTGCAGTGAGTCTCGGATTTTCGAGTTCTTGTGGTAGCCAGGGTGCTACGCCGGCACCGAGTATCGCGCCGACGATCCCGCAAGGAACAAGCGTCGTGTCAGAGGGTGGCACTGGTCAACTGATCTTGAAAACGCGGGAAACAACGCCGGGAGGACGCGTACAGGTGGCCGGGATCCAATGGGAGAACACAAGCCCTGTAGAACTCTACCTACTGACCGAGGCTCAGTTCCGTCTTAGGCAGACAGGTGTTAAGCCCGTCAAAGTTGGTGAAGTCATGCCCACAGACGGTGCATTTTCCTTTGAATTTGCTCTGATGGATCGTTACGACGGAACGACCATCACTCTCTCTCCTGGAACGAAGTATTATGTCGCGGCTGCGCAGGTCATCGGAGATGGCTCGCAGTGGGCAAGTCAAGGGCCTCTGATCGTTAGCGCCGGGGAGTAAGTTGGCATGTTTCGTTTTCTCTCGGTAGTGCTACCCCTGAGTGTGGTCGTCGCCGTGGTTTATTTGACATGGGCACTGTGGCCAAATTCGTCTGCCATCAGTCAGGTGACGTTCGACCCAGACGTAGACTCCGCTGTTCTAACAGACTTGGGACCCGGTACAACGCTACACACCGTGACTGTCATTTATCGTCGGTACGGACCGGAAGACTCGGGTGTTCCGCGACGAACGCTGCCTCCGGAAAAGGCCAAGAACGAAACTTGGATAAGCTTCGACGCCACCGGCGCGATGGCGTCCTATCTGGGCGAAGTCCGGGATATGGACGGGACGTTATACGCATCTGCTCGTCTCGAAGGCGACGACTTGGTGTCTCGGAATCCGGACGGCACCGAACGACTGTCCGAGCACGTGCGTGGATTCCGCCAGAGTATGACGGTGGACAGCGCTAAAGCTTCGCTTCGAGCAGCCTACATGGCGACTTTCGGGGCCGTCGCTGGAAAAGGTGATGCGGGCACGACGGAGATTAACTCCACGCCCGTTTTGGTAGTTGAAACAAGTCACCTATCTGCCAGTACGCCTCAACCAGTCCTGTCCACGAGTGCCCAGCAGACTGGGTACAAGATTCCGTATGTTGCGGACCTCGATCTCACGGAAATCATCCAAAGATCATATGTACTGCCTAACGAGTATCGCTCGGCAAGGAGCGAAACGGTGGTGATGTCTGAAGATGGCACGGAGACCGTGGTAGAAAGTCGCGACTACACTGTCCTCGAAGCGATACCCGACGCAGCAGCTCAATAGAAAACGTGGCTACGGTCGGGCGACGTTGACGCGGTGTGATCGTCGCCAAAGTGGAGAAGGGAACGACCGGTTTGACCAAAGCCAAGCCTAGCGCAGGAGCATATGCTTAAGCCGTTCGGCGCTGTACTCATTGTAATCGCGCTGATCACAGTTGTGCCGATCCTTCATGGAAATATGAGCCGGCCCGATAGGGCTCTAGCGATAGTGACTCCGCCTACACCGATTGCGACGCCAACGACTAATCCAGGCAGCCAACATACTTGGGTTCTCGATGTAGATGTTGGTCCTGGACTCTGGCGCTGTATTGCGAGGTTGGACGAAGCTCCTATCAGTCTTGCATTAAGCCTCTCCGCGCAGTGCTACTCTCAGTTGGACATCGCGCCTGCCGGTTCGGAGCCCCCCTGTTCGGCGGTGCACACGACGGGTGGGAACGCCACGCCGGTGTTGGCTGGCGAAGGTGTCTGCGCAGACGGTGGGGCGGATAGTGCCCCCCCACCGCCACCTTATACGATTCTTCCACCTCTGCACCTTGTAGAATTTGTCAACCCCAACACAGGTTTTGATTCGCTCTTGGGTTGCCTGGCTGACATCAATGGGAGCAACGGACCCGAATGCAATTGTTCAGTTCTCGCTAACTTCGCTGCAGATTTGGACACAGCAATCGAACGTAAATTGCGATAGTCAACCACCGACCCCGACAGGCTCCGGCGTCAGTCTAGGTGTGAACATCACTCTGAGAAGCTCCACGCGCGACTACGACGGCGACGGCTGCACGGACGCGCAGGAGCTTTGGGCGGGCAAGCCAGGCGCTCCGGCGAACTGCGGTGACGATCCGTGGAACCCATACGACTCAGGCCCTGCAGCCGGCACGCCGGATGTAAGCGGCAGCTACGACATCGTGATGGAGAGGACGCGAGCGGACGTTGGCACGCCCGGCTACTATTACGAGTGCAAGGCGGACGTCCAGCAATCAGCCAAGAACCTAACGGCGCGGACGCTCTGCTACGTCGACAACCCGAGCGTCACGGTGAACCCACAGGTAGCGAACGGTAGCCCTGGCGCGGGCGTCTACACGTGCCCGCCAGCGAATGCTAAGTTCTGCGGCGACGGCCTACCGGGCGCGGCCCCGCCGGGCTGTGCCCTTCCGTCGGGCTGCGCAACACTGGCTGGCCAGGGCGCGGGTTGTCCGAGCCTGCCGTGCAACGTGTCGCAGTACCAGTTCGCGGATATTGACAATGCGCAAACAGTCTTGACAGGAACACTAGACAACACGGCTCACACGATGAACTTGTCCGGCTGCTTCAAAGACCTGGACCGTTTCGCGTCTCGAGATAACAGTGCCCAACAAACCAACAACATCTATGTACAGGCGAAAATCAACGCCTACACAGGACTTGGGTACGGCAACCTGTATCTGAATCAGAATCCTGGTGGGACCGACTGCGGGCAGAACCCGCCGTCGGGCTCAGCGACCTCCGTACGCATCTTCGCCGTCCGGCAGGCTCCGGGCTGTAAGCCGGGCGGGCCCGGTCCCTGCACAGGTACTCCTGGCGACCGCGATAGCGACGGCGACGGCTGCCCGGACAAGCGGGAGCTCGCCGACACGGCGGGCGGCGTTGGCACCGGCGGCGGTCTCCGCGACCCGATGAACCGGTGGGACTACTTCAATCCGGAGAAGGCCAACACGCCGCAAGCGCAGACTGTGGCGGACATCCTCTACGTCGTTGGTAAGTACGGCAAGAACCAGGGCAACGCGCTCTACACGATTGACGCCGACCGCACCGCGCTGATTGGCGGCAACACGTGGAACCTGGGTCCGCCCGATGGCCAGCAGACGGTTGCGGACATCCTGGCCGCAGTGAAGCAGTACAACCAGAACTGTTAGCGACCATGCAGCGCGAGCGCCGCGCGCTCATCGGCCGCTTCCGCCCCGGGCGCCGCCTCCCGGCCGCCGTCCAGCCGCCACTGGAGCCGATACCCAAGACCCCCGCCTCCACCCGCCGC
>JBGQHA010000088.1:0-8648 GCA_041497735.1 Dehalococcoidia bacterium
CAGTAAGCAGGCAACAAGCATGCCGCGCACGGCCGCTCAGAACTGCTCCAGAAAACGCAGGTCGTTCGCGTAGAAGCTGCGGATGTCCTCGACGCCGTGGCGCAGCAGCGCGATGCGCTCGACGCCGATGCCCGCGGCGAACCCGGTGTAGCGCTCGGCGTCGTAGCCCATGTTCGTCAGGATCTCGGGATGCACCATGCCCGCGCCGAGCACCTCGATCCAGCCCTCGCCGCGACAGGTCTTGCAGCCGTGGCCGCCGCAGAGGAAGCAATCGATCGCCATGTCGACGCCCGGTTCGACGAACGGGAAGTAGTCGCAGCGGAAGCGGATGCGCCGGTCCTGGCCGAACATCCCCTTCGCGAACTCGAACAGCGTGCCCTTGAGATCGGCCATGCTGATCCCCTCATCGACGGCGAGCAGCTCGATCTGCTGGAACATCCACTCGCGGCTGGCGTCCGTCGCTTCGTGCCGGTAGCAGCGCCCGGGCACGGCGATCCGGATCGGCGGCTGGTGCGTCTCCATGAAGCGCCCCTGGTTCGGCGAAGTGTGCGTGCGCATCAGAAACGGGAACGCGCCGTCCTTCTCGTAATCGAGGTAGAAGGTGTCCTGCATGTCCCGCGCGGGATGGTCTTCCGGAATGCGCAGCGCCTGAAAGTTGTAGTAGTCGAGCTCGACCTCCGGCCCTTCGACGACGGAGAAGCCCATCGAGACGAAGATGGCAAGCATGTCGCGGAGCGTTTGCGTTACGGGGTGCAGCCGGCCGATCTTCTTCGGGCGGCCGGGCAGCGTCACGTCGAGCCAGCCGGACTCCGCTGTGGACGCCAGGCGCTCCTGCTGGAGCTGCTCCCGTCTCGACTCGAGCGCGGCCTCCAGCTCGCTCTTCAGTTGGTTCGCCTCCGCGCCGAGCGTCTTTCGCTCCTCGACGGGCAGTTCGGCCAGGCCGCGCAGGACGAGCGTGAGCCGGCCCTTCCGGCCCAAGTAGGCGACGCGCCACGCCTCGAGCGCCTGCTCATCGCGCGCTGCATCGAGGCCGGCGCGGGCATCAGCCGCCAACGCGGCGAGATCGATCGTTTCGGCTGCCATGCACTGGCATTATTGACATACGGCGGCGCGGGCGGTCAATTCTGTTGTACCCTGTCATTCCGAGCGCAGCGAGGAATCTCCTTGCTGGTGGCGCCAATCATGTGCTCTTACGTGTACATCCTCGCAAGCCGGACAAAGCGTCTCTACATCGGTGTAACCAACAGCCTGCAGCGCCGCGTCGGAGAGCACAAGTCAGCAGAAATAGAGGGGTTTTCGAAGAGATACCACATCAACCGGCTCGTCTACACCGAAGAATGGAAACGGGCAAGCGAAGCGATCGGCCGAGAGAAGCAGCTCAAGGCTTGGCGCCGAGCGAAGAAGGTCAATTTGATTGAAGCTGAGAATCCGGAGTGGGACGACCTTGCGGAGGGCTGGTGATCCCTGTCACGAGATTCCTCGCTTCGCTCGGAATGACGACATTTGCCCTTGAGCCGCGGTCGACCGCGGCGCTAGGATGGCTGCACTCAGGCACGAAGGAGGATCACCCGATGAGCGTACGAGGCTACATACTGATCGAAGCGGAGGTCGGCAAGGCGAAGAGCGTCGGCGAAGCGGTGAACAAGCTCAAGCATGCCGACGCGAAGGTCATCGCCGTGGATACCGTGACAGGACCGTTCGACGTGATCGTGCAGCTTGAGGCAGACGACCTCGACCGGCTGGGCAACTGCATCACGGACGGCATCCAGCGTGTCGATGGCGTGCAGCGCACGACGACCTGCCTGTCGGTGAAGCTGGGCTAGTCAAACCCTGACCGGCCTTCCGAAGGCTAGGCTTCAGCCCGGCCTCACCGTTGGTGATCGGGCCATGCTCTAGAATGAGCACAGGATGGCCACGCAAACGATGATCAGCGTCGAGGAGGCGCTCGAGCGCATCCTCGCGCTGTTCCAGCGCCTCGAGCCCGAAGACAAGCCGATCCTCGATGCGCTCGGCCAGGTGCTCGCCGAGGATGTCGTGGCGGAGTTCGACATCCCGCCGCTCGCCAACACGTCCATGGACGGATACGCCGTGCGCGCCGCCGACACGAAGGGCGCCAGCGAGTCGACGCCGGTGCGGCTGCGCGTGATCGGCGAGCTGGCGGCGGGCTACGTGTTCGAGGGGCAAGTGGCCCCCGGCACGGCGGTGCGGATCATGACCGGCGCGCCGATCCCGGCCGGCACAGATGCCGTCGTGCCGTTCGAGGAGACAGACGAACCGACGACGCACAAGTTCGGCAAGTTCGAGAAGTCCGCGCTTGACGTGGGCATTCTCAAGGAAGCTCGGCCTGGCGCGAATGTGCGCCCCGCCGCCGAGGACGTGGCGCGCGGTGACGTGGTGCTGCCCGCCGGCACAACCCTTGGCCCGGCGCAGATCGGCGTGCTGGCGTCGCTCGGGCGCGCGACGGTGCGCGTGTACCACCGCCCTACCGTCGCGATCCTCTCCACCGGAGATGAGCTTCTCGAGCCGGGCGCGCCGCGCGCGCCGGGGAAGATCTACGACAGCAACGCCTACAGCATCGCCGCGATGGTGACCGACGCGGGAGGAATCGCGAAGCGGCTCGGCATCGTGGGCGATACGGTCGCGGCACTGACGGAGAAGCTCCGCGCAGGACTCGATGCCGACATGCTGATCACGAGCGCCGGCGTCTCGCGCGGCGACTACGACGTCGTCAAGGACGTGCTGGCCAAGGAAGGCCAGATCGATTTCTGGACGGTGCGCATGCGGCCCGGCAAGCCGCTCGCGTTCGGCAGCTTCCCTTCCGGCGAGCGCCGGGTGCCCCACCTCGGGCTGCCCGGCAATCCCGTGTCATCGATGGTTACGTTCGAGCTGTTCGGCCGGCCCGCCATCGCCAAGATGCTGGGTAAGCCCTACGCCGAACGCCCGCGCGTGCGCGCGATCGCGGAGGAGCGCATCGAGAACGCCGACGGCAGGCGCGTGTACGCGCGCGTGATCGTCACGCAACGCGACGGCGTGTACCGCGCATCGCTCACAGGCCCGCAGGGATCGGGCGTGCTCACCTCGATGGCGCTGGCAAACGCGCTCGCCGTCGTGCCGGAGGACATCGCCGCGATCGAAGCCGGCGAAGAAGTCGACTGCCTGCTGCTCGGTTAGGCCCGGACCCGCTGCGGCCGCTTGTAGACCACGCCGTCGATCTCCCGCTCGTCGCCGGTGGCGCCATCGGGGATGGATGCGCGGCCGCCGCGGAACTGTCTGACATACGTATGCCACGAGAACGCTTCCAGCTTCCTCTTCGCCGCGTCGTAGCCGGCCAAGAACAGCTCCTTCTGCTTGTCGGCTGAGAGGTCGAAGTCGATGGTGCCAACGCCAAGCGTCGGGATACTGATCGTGCGCGCGTCGTCGTGGGGGGTGAGAATGCGGTCGATCGCGCCGATGCCCGACTGGATGACGTGCGACGCGAAGTCGCCGAGCCAGCGGACCTTGCTCGGCTGCGCCTTGGAGTGCGAGAGCCGCTCGTCGAGCAGGAAGCCGAACGTCGGGAAGCGCGGGCCCTCCGCGTCGCGTGTATCGAAGTAGCGGATCGGGTAGTTACTTGAGAGGCCTCCGTCCACGATGTCCACCGGCAGGTTGTTCTCCCGCTCGGTCAGGCTGACCGGCTCAAACACAAACGGGATCGACATGCTCATGCGCACCGCTCGTGGGACGGAGAGGTCTTCGCTGCCAGGCCCGCGCTCGTGTTCCGTCTGCCAGCCGTCGTAGTCACCAATGTCGCCGGGTAAGGCGAGCGCGCGCCGCAGCGTAACGTCGGTCGCGATAACTTCCAGCTCGACGGGGTAGGTTTCTGCGCTCTGTCGCTGTCCATAGCTGAGAAAGCTCAGGTTCGGCATGGGGCAGACGTTCGACAGCTCGTCGTGCATGAGCCGCTCGAACGCATCGCCGCGGCATGCGCCCTTATTCCACACCAGCCCCGGGATGAGCGGCGCCAGCCCGAACATCGAGCGCCGCAGCCAGCGCGGATTCGGCAGCCAGCGCGGATCGAGGATGCGCGTGAGGTCCATGCGTGCCAGCGCGTCCCAGATCTGCTCCGCCGAGGCTCCCGCCAGCAGAAACGCGCCGACGATCGCGCCTCCGGACGTGGCGATGATCTTGCGCGGGCGCAGGCCCATCTCGTGAAAGCAGGCCAGCGCTCCGATCTGGGCGATCGCTTTCGCGCCGCCTCCTTCGAAGACCGCATCGTACAGACGAAGCTCCTTCTGGGAGTTGAACGGGCCGAGCAGCCGCTCGAGGGTACATTCCGGCTTCGTCCCGGCTGGCATCGGCGCCGGCGCGACCGCCGCCTGCTCGTCCTTGAACCAACGCAGCAGGAAGTTCACGAGCAGGAGCATCAGCGGAAACCACAGCGCGACAAACAACAGTGTCGCTAGGAAAGAGAGCCCCATCACGACGCCGGCAACAAGCGCGAGGACCAGGACATGCGCAAGGATGACGATCTTCGCCGCAAGAGAAGCGATCTTGGGGAACCAGGGGCTTGGCCAGTCCCGCCAGAATCCGCGCAGGAACCGGGTGATGAACGTCTTCATCGGTCTTCCCTCCTGACACCGAGCCGCCAAATGGCGTAAGCCAGATGCGCCGCGCGCCCAGCATACCAGCAACAGAAGCGCTGTCAAGAGACGCTTGCGCCTGCGCGGTATGATGTGGTCCGAAGGCAGTTGAAACAGGAGGGAGCCAATGCCAACGTATATCTCGCTCGCGAACATCACCGATCAGGGCATGCGCACGATGAGCGATCTTGGGCGGCGACTGCAGAACGCGGAGCAGACCTTCTCGCAGTTCGGTGCCACGCTGCGCGAGGTCTACCTCGCGATGGGCCAGTACGACTACGTCGTCATCGCCGAAGCGCCCGATGACGAAACGATCGCGCGCGTCTCGCTCGCCATCGCGGGCCAGGGCAACGTGCGCACACAGACGTTCCGCGTCTTCGATCGCAAGGAGATGGTCCGGTTGGTGGAGGGCCTGCCTTAGTACGTGACCTTCGACGAGCACACGATCGCGAAAACGCAGTCATGACGACTTACATCGCCTTGCTTCGCGGCATCAACGTCGGTGGCCACGAGAAGGTTGCGATGTCCGACCAGCGGGCCGTCGTAGAGGATCTCGGCTTCTGCGATGTGCGTTCGCTGCTGCAAACGGGCAACCTGGTCTTCCAAGGTGACACGCGCAGCGACGCAAGCCTTGAGCTCTTGCTCGAGGGCGAAGCGGCGAAGCGTCTCGATCTAAACACCGACTTCTTCGTCCGCACGGCAAAAGAGTGGCAGGCGATCGTCGCGCACAATCCCTTCCGCCACGAAGCCAAGAGTGATCCAAGCCACGTCGTCGTCCAGCTGCTGAAGGGCGCGCCGTCAGCAAAGGCAGTGAACGAGCTGCAAAACGCGATCAAGGGCCCGGAAGTCGTTCGAGCTGACGGCAAGCAACTCTACGTCACGTACCCTGCCGGCATCGGCCGCTCGAAGCTGACCAATAAGCTCATCGAAAGCAAGCTGGCAACTCGCTGCACGGGCCGCAACTGGAACACAGTCTTGAAGCTCGCTGAGATTGCCGGCGCCTAATGGAGCGCCCCACGGACGCTGCCCGCGCCCTCCTCCATGACGCCATGGCGCGCCATGAGCGCAACGACATCGCCGGGGCGATAGCCGACGCCCGCCGGGCGATCGAGCTGGCGCCGGAGTTCGCGGATGCGCACGCGTATCTTGGGTCGACGCTGGTGCAGCGCCTCGGCATGTACGAGGAAGGGCTCGCGGAGCTGGAGCGCGCCGCCGACCTCGCGCCGGACGACCCTGCCGCGCATTACACCCTCGGCTGGTGCACCGAGTTCGTTGCGCACCGCGCCTCGCGCCGCCCGCGGCCGGGCATCGATCCTCAGGAGCTTTACAAGCAGGCGGAGCGGAGCCTGCGCCGCTGTCTCGATCTCCATCCGCAGGGTAAGCTGTTGGACGACGCGAAAGACTTGCTCGCTTCGATCATTCGGGAGGACGTGGAGTGACGCAGCCGATCCGCACCGTGCTCTTCGGGCTGGGAGCCATCGGCGTTGGTATCGGCCGGCTGGCGATGCAACGCCGCGATATCGACGTGGTCGGCGCCATCGACAGCGCGCCGGACAAGGACGGCCACCCGCTCTCCGACATCCTCGGCGCGAGCGCCAACGGCCACGGCGAGCCGATCATCTCGCGTGATGCGGAGCACGTGCTCGCCGAAGCGCGCCCGCAGGTCGTGCTGCACGCGACGGGCTCGTATCTGCCGGACGTGACGCCGCAGATCATCGCGTGCTGCCGCGCCGGCGTGAACGTCGTCTCGACATGCGAGGAGCTATCGTTCCCGTGGATACGCCACCCCGAGCTGGCGAAGCAGATCGATTCCGAGGCGAAGGCCGGACGCGCGACTGTGCTGGGCACGGGCATCAACCCCGGCTTCGTCATGGATACGCTGGCCGTCGTGCTGAGCGGCGTCTGCGCGCAGGTCGAGAGCGTGCGCCTCGCACGGATCGTGGACGTGTCGAAGCGGCGCGAACAGCTCCAGCGCAAGGTGGGCGTTGGTCTCTCAGCGCAAGAGTTCAGCGCGCGCCTTGCGACGGGCCGCTTCGGACACGTGGGGCTGAAGGAGTCCTGCTGGATGCTGGCCGAAGGTCTCGGCTGGCGGCTCGACAGCCTGGAGGAGACGATCGAGCCCGTGGCTGAGGGCGCGGGCATTCGTCAGGTGGCAACCGGCACGCTGGGCGGCCGGAAGGTGATCGAAGCGGTCGTGCAGATGTCGACCGGCGTCGACCGGCCCCGGGACGAAATCGAGATAACGGGATCGCCGCCGGTGTGCATGACGATAGAGGGCGGCATTATGGGCGACGTGGCCACGGCGGCGATCATCGTGAACGCGGTGCCGCGCGTGCTGGCGCACGCGCCGGGGCTGGTGACCATGCTCGATCTGCCCGTCGTGTCCGGCCGGGGTATCAGCTAGGAGAACACGCGATGGCCAAGACCAAACATACCTACTTGAGAACCCATCAGCTAGCCGCGAAGATGCTGACCTTCGATACGTCCGCCGAGGAGCGGAGGCTGCGCCAGCAAGCGGCGAAGGCCAGGACCGGCCGCGCCGCGAAGACATTCGTGAAGGAGGGTCGAATTCGCCTGACGCTTGTCGCGCTGCGCAAAGGCACCGTGCTCGGAGCGCATCAGGTGGACGGCGATGTTACCCTGCATGTGTTGCGCGGCCAGCTCGAGGTGCGGACGGCCCGGGAAGCCGTTCGCGCGACAAGGGGCGGCATTATCGCGCTACAAGCCGGCGTTTCCCACGAAGCCGAAGCGCTGAGCGATTCGACCGTGCTAATCACCGCGTCCATGAGGTAATTCGGCCCATGACCACCATTCTGGAACGCTACGAAGAGCTGCACCCGCAGTCGATGAAGCTGCACGAGCGCGCGCTGCGCTACTTCCCGGACGGCGTCACGCACGACATCCGCTACTTCCAGCCCTTCCCGATCTATGTCGACCGCGCGCAGGGAGCGCACAAATGGGACGTAGACGGCAACGAGATTATCGACTACATCCTCGGGCACGGCGCGCTGCTGCTGGGCCACAACCATCCCCACGTGCAGGAAGCCGTCGCGTGGCAGCTCGATCGGGGCACGCACTACGGCGCGTCGCAGGAGCTGGAGATCGTCTGGGCCGAGCGTGTGAACCAGCTCATCCCATCGGCGGAGGTCGTGCGCTTCACGAGCTCCGGCACGGAAGCGACGATGATGGCGATCCGGCTCGCGCGCGCCTTCACGGGGCGAAAGACGCTGGTTCGTTTCGCGCTGCACTTCCACGGCTGGAACGACAACGTCGTCGGCAGCCCTGACCGCGAGGGTGTGCACCCGCACGCGCTTGGCGTGCCCGATGAGACGCTGAGCAACGTCGTCGTCATCCCGCAGAACGACGCCAACGCGCTCCGCCAGACGCTGCGTGACTACGACGTTGCCGGGCTGATCCTGGAGCCGACGGGCGCGTCGTGGGGCGCCGTGCCGCTCGATCCGGGACAGCTGCCGCTGCTGCGCGAGGCGACGCGTGAGGCCGGCGCGCTGCTCATCTTCGACGAGGTGATCACCGGCTTCCGTGTCGCGCCCGGCGGCGTACAAGAGGAAACCGGCGTGATGCCGGACCTGACGACGATGGCGAAGATCCTCGCTGGCGGCCTGCCCGGCGGGGCGGTCGGCGGCCGGCGCGACATCATGTCCCAGATCGAGTTCGGCGCGGGCAGCCGGGGCGACTTCGCGGGCCGCGTGCCGCACCCCGGGACGTTTAACGCGAATCCGCTATCGGCAGCAGCCGGCAGCACCGCGCTGGGCATCGTTGCGACCGGTGAGCCGCAACACCACGCCGACGCGCTCTGCCGGACGCTGGTCCGCGGCCTCAACGACGTGTTGCGCAACGAAGGTGTATCCGGCTGCGCCTACGGTTACGCCTCGATGTTCCACCTGGTCATGGGCGCGGAGTGCGCGCCGCCCGTCGATAGCTTCTCCTGGGACTGGCAGGGCCAGCCGGGCTCTCGGACGCCGCCCATGGCAGTCGAGGTCTTCTGGTCGCTGCGGCGCGGCATGCTGA
>JBGQHA010000089.1:0-8648 GCA_041497735.1 Dehalococcoidia bacterium
CATCGCGATCATCTTTGCCCCGAAGTCGGTGTTCTACAAGGACCGCCGGCCCACGCGGGCCGGCCGCATGATCAACCGCGCCTGGACGTGGGCGGCGGGCGCGGGCCTGACGCCGAGCGCCTGGCCGGGCGAACCACGGGGCGGCACCATTGCCCTCGAGACGAGGGGACGGCGGTCCGGCCAAGCGCGTTCGCACGTCGTCACCTGGGTCCAGGTCGACGGCGAGCGCTATCTCGTATCGATGTTGGGAGAGCGCTCGGACTGGGTGCGCAACGCGCGTGCGGCAAACGGCGAAGCCACCATCCGCCACGGCGACCGGCATCCCGTGCGACTGGTGGAGGTTCCGGTCGGCCAGCGCGCGCCGATCATCAAGGCCTACCTGAAGCGCACCCGCATCTCCACGCAAGAGCACCTGGGCGGCATCGCGGTCGACGCGCCGCTGGAGGAGTTCCAGCGCATCGCGCCGCAGCACCCGGTGTTCCGCATCGTGGAGCGCTAGCCGCTGCAATGGAATCTAGGGAGCAGCCGATGAGCGACTACCACATCAACATCTTCTATAGCGCAGAAGACGAGAGCTACATCGCAGATATCCCCGACCTGGAGTCGTGCTCCGCATTCGGCGCAACGCCCGAAGAGGCGCTCGCCGAGTTGAAGCGGGCAAAAGCTGCGTGGCTTCAGGCTGCACGAGCCGAGGGCAAGCCGATTCCGCCTCCTCGCTACCGGCCTGCAATCTATCAAAGCGCGTAAGGGCAACTTCGCTATCCTGCCTGCGTGAACCTTTCGGCTCCGCTCAGGACAGGCCCCCGCACCCTCGCCGCTCTTGCCGCCGGACGCCTCGCAGGCGCGGCGAGCCGCGTTTCGCGACGCGGGGGCGGTACCGCCGTTGCGGGCCTCGTCGCGCAGCGCATCGATCCACATCTCGCGCAGCGCCTGGCCGCGCAGCTCGGCCGCGGCTGTGCCGTCGTTACCGGCACGAACGGCAAGACCACCACCGCGCGCATGCTCGCCGCCATCGCGGCCGAGGCCGGCGTACCGGCGCTGGCGAACCCGAGCGGCTCCAACCTCATGCGCGGCGTCGCCTCCGCGCTCCTCGCCGCAACCGGCGCGCTCGGCCGCGTGCGCGACGGTCCCGATCGCCTCGGCATCTTCGAGATCGACGAGGCCACGCTGCCCGAGGCTGCCGGTGCGCTGCGACCGCGCGTCATCATCTTTACGAACCTCTTCCGCGACCAGCTCGACCGCTACGGCGAGGTCGATACCGTCGCGCGGCTGTGGCAGCGCACGGTCGCCGAGCTCGATGCTAACACGACCCTCGTTCTGAACGCGGACGATCCGGCCGTCGCGTCGCTCGCAGAGGCCGGCCGCGCGCGAGTCCTCACGTTCGGCATCGACGACGTTCGTGTCGCCGACGAGTCCGCCCCAGGCGGAGAGCACGCGTCCGACTACCGCTTCTGCCTCGCCTGCGGCGAGGAGCTGGCATACGCCGCGGCGTTCTTCGGCCACATCGGCCACTGGCGCTGCCAGAGCTGCGGGCGAGCGCGGCCCGAGCCGGACGTGCGTGCGACGTGTGTCGAGCTGGTGGGCGAAGGCCCCACACGACTCAAGATCGCCACGCCCCAGGGTGAGCTGGCCTTCGCGCTACCGCTCGCCGGCCTCTACAACGTCGAGAACGCGCTCGCCGCCGCAGCCGGTGCGCTCGCGCTGGGCCTGCCCTCTTCGGCGACCGAGCCCGCGCTGGCAGCCTTCCGCGCCGCGTTCGGCCGCCAGGAGCGTTTCCAGCTCGACGGCCGGAGCGTGATGGTGCTGCTCGGCAAGAACCCGACGGGCATGAACCAGGTCCTGCGCACCATCGCCGCGGCGCACGCACCTGAGTCCGGCGGCCTGCATCTCCTGCTCTTCCTCAACGACGGGATCGCGGACGGCCGCGACATCTCCTGGATCTGGGACGCCGATTACGAGCTCATCGCCGGGCGGACGGCGAGCGCCGTCATCTCCGGTACCCGCGCGGAGGAGCTCGCGCTGCGGCTCAAGTACGCCGGCTTCGCTATCGAGCCGGAGCTCGTCCGCGACGCCCAGCCCGCGCTCGATGCCGCGCTTGCGCGCACGCCGGTTGGCCAAATGCTCTACATCGTGCCGACGTATACCGCCATGCTCGAAATACGAGAGCTGCTCGCGCGGCGCGGCCAGCGCCCGCACTTCTGGGAGGAAGCGTAGTGCATCTGCGCATCGCCCACCTCTACCCCCGCGTGATGAACGTCTACGGCGATCGAGGGAACATTCTTTGCCTCACGCACCGCTGCCGCGCGCGCAGCATCGACGTCGAGGTGACAGAACTCGGTACCGGCGATCGATTCGATCCGGCCGCGCACGAGCTGATCTTCATCGGCGGCGCGCAGGACCGCGAGCAGCGGCGCATCGCCGAAGACCTCCGTTCGGTGAAGGGCGAGGCCGTGCGTGAGGCGATCGAGTCCGGCGTTGTCGCGCTCGCCGTGTGCGGCGGCTACCAGCTGTTCGGCCGCTTCTACCGCGAGTCGTCCGGCGCACAGCTCGACGGGCTGGGCATCTTCGACCTCTGGACGGAGCATCCCGGCCAGAACGAGCCGCGGCTCATCGGCAACATCGTCGCCGAGGTGCCGCCGGCGCCGGAAGAGGGCTGGCCGGGCGGGACGCTGGCCGGCTTCGAGAACCACGGCGGCCGCACCTACCTCGGCGAAGGCGCGAAGCCGCTGGCGCGCGTGCGGTCAGGCTTCGGCAACAACGGCAAGGACGGATGGGAAGGCGCGCGGCATCGAAACGCCTTCGGCAGCTACATTCACGGCTCCCTGCTGCCGAAGAACCCCGCCTTCGCCGACCACCTCATCGCGCTGGCACTGCGCCGAACGCACGGCGACGACGTCCGCCTCGCGCCGATTGACGATCGGATCGAGAACGCCGCGCACGATGCCGCGCTTCGCCTCACCGGCAGCAGGCGGTAAGCCGCGCAAGACGAAGGCCAGGCTGAAGCCTGGCCTTCAGAGATCCTACGGACATATGCCGCACCATTCATGGTGCGGTACGGAAAACACGCTAGAACGGCAGGCCCTTCAGCCCTTGGACGCCCTTGAGCGCCGCGATCTCTCCGGCGTGCTGCGGGAAGTGTGTACCCAGCAGGGTGACGATCCCCCATTCCACGGTCTGCTCGCCGATAGGTGTCTGGACCTTCTTCTGCAGGTCTGCGTCCGGGAGGCCCTTGAGATACGCGTCTGTGTTCGCGAACACGGCCTTCGCGTACTCCTGGAACTTCGGGAAGTCCATCTTCATTGAGTGCGCCCAATCGACATTGACCGCCGCGGATTCGCCGGGCAACTTTACGCCCGTCTTCGCTTCCCAGCCGTCGGTCGCGAACATCATCGGCTTGCCCTGCAGCATCCCGTTTACGATGCCGTCCTCGGCCATGACCGCGTGCGCGTAGACAGACGCGATCGACGTGATCGTCGCCCCCTGCACCTGCTTGTTGAGCGCCTCGGGGCCGCACTCGCCGATCACGCCTCCCATGATCCCGTGCCAGAACCCAAGCTGTTGCGCTACCGCATTCTGTACGTTCATTCCCCATGACTCCTTTCGGCCACGTTGTGTTGGGGCGCGGTCCTGTCCCGGCGCCCGTCACCAGCACCGACCAGTATAACGGCTCCCCGCTTGCCCTCTCCAGTGCTCTTGCGATAGCGCCCGCCCGCGCCTACACTTCCCGCCATGAGCAACACCCGCTGGCTCGTCCTCGCGGCAATCGTTGCCGCACTCATCGTGTCGCTGAGCTGCGGCGGCGGCAGCAGCTCGAAGAAGACTGCGCGCATCACGATCATGGACCAGAACGTGCTCCACGGCTTCACCAACGAAGACCCTGCCGCTGAGCCGTTCGACCGGATGCCGGAGCGCATCCAGCTCATCAGCCGGGCGCTGGCGGACGCGAAGCCGGACGTCATCACCCTGCAGGAGATCCTCGCAATAGGCCCTGAAGGCTACCCCGACATTCTCGGCGCGCTGCGCCAGGCGCTCGGCAGCGACTATTCGCAGACCCTCGGGGACTTCCAGGGCGACGCAATCGGCCAGGGCTCGCTTGGCCAGCTCACGATGACCGATCTGCCCGTCGTCTCCACCGAAAATCGAAAGGTGAGCCTCATCCGTTCCGTCCACCGCGTGACCTTCCAAACCAAGGCCGGGCCGGTCAGCATCTACAACGCCCACCTGGAAGGTACCGGCGCCCTGCTGGAGACTGGCGCTCCTGTAGAGCTGCAGGAGATCGAAACCGTGCTCAGCTTCATCCAGGAGACGCGCAACGGCGGCCCGGCGATCCTGGCCGGCGATCTCAATTCCGAGCCCACCGACCCGGCCATCCAGCGCATCCTGCAGGACGGCTTCGTCGACGCGCTGGCGACAGCGGGCGACGCGACGTGCGCGAAGGCCGGCGACCCCGGCTGCAGCAATTCGAACATGCCGCTGGGCGACAACCCGACTCACAACGCCGACCACCGCATCGACTTCATCTTCGTCCTGTCGGGCGACAGCGTGACCGCGACAGTGAAGGACGCATCGAGGTGGGACGACCAGCCCGTCGATATCGGCGGCGGCCACACGCTCTGGCCTTCCGACCACATCGGCATGCGCGTGACGATCGAGCTGACGGCGAAATAGCGAGACATCCGTTGGCAGCCAACGATCTCTTTTCGATCAAGGGCAAGATCGCGCTCGTCACCGGCGGATCGCGCGGGATCGGCTTGATGATCGCGCGCGGCTTCGTCGAGGCCGGCGCGAAGACGTACATCTCGTCGCGCAAGGCCGACGTGTGCGATAGCGTCGCGGCGGAGCTTTCGAAGAGCGGCACGTGCATATCGTTGCCCGCAGACTTAGGTAGCGAGGCCGGCTGCCGCCAGCTCGCGGACGCCATCGCGGCGCGCGAGGAGCGCCTGCACATCCTGGTGAACAACGCGGGCGCCAACTGGGGCGCGCCGCTCGCCAGCTACCCGGACGACGGCTGGCAGAAGGTCTTCGACCTGAACGTGAAGGGCGTGTTTCATCTCACGAGGTTTCTCGTCCCGCTGCTCGAGAAGGGCGCAAGCGATGACGACCCGGCGCGGGTGATCAACACGGGCTCGATCGATGGGCTGCAGGCGCCGATGCTGGAGACGTACGCCTACTCGGCGAGCAAGGCGGCCGTGCACCACCTCACGCGCGTGCTGGCGCACCGGCTCGCGGCGCAGCGCATCACCGTGAATGCGATCGCGCCCGGGCCGTTCGAGAGCAAGATGATGGCGGAGACGCTGGAGCGTTTCGGCGACCAGATCCGCGCGTCGTGTCCGCTGGGGCGCATCGGGCGGCCGGACGACATGGCGGGCGCGGCGATCTTCCTGTCCTCCCGCGCCGGCGCCTACCTCACGGGCGCGGTCATCCCCGTCGACGGCGGGATCTCGACACGGCACCAGTAGACAGCCTGGGCTCGCGGGCGTAAGATAATCGCCAGGAGGCGTTCGATGCGTACGCTCCTTCTGGTGGCCATGGCAGGTGCGGTGGGCCTGGTCGCAATCGGCCCTGCTGGCGCCCAAGAGATGCCTCCGGCAGCGCCGACGGAGCTAAGTGCGGGTACGCCGATTCGCCCAACAGACGTATATCTCCTCTGGCGGGACAACTCCGATAATGAAGATACGTTTCGTGTCGAGCGCTCGACGGAGGGGGCAGGCGGCCCCTGGACGGTCCTGAGTCAGGTGCCGGGCCAATGTCTACCCAGCGACGCGACACGCTGCCTCTACGTGGACCGCGAGCTCACTCCCGACACCACGTACTTGTACCGCGTGGCTGCGGTGAATTCTGCAGACACGTCCGCATACTCCAATGTGGCATCAGCTACGACGGGTGCCCTACCGACGCCCGCCCCGGGCGAGATCCGCGGGGTGGTGTTCCACGACGCGAACGCTAACGGCGTTCGGGATACCGGTGAAGAGGGGCTGTCGGGCAGTCATATTAGCCTCCTCCCGGCTGGCGAATCGCAGACGCACACAACAGGCGACCTCGGCGAATACGGTTTCGGCGGCCTTCCTGTGGGCGACTACACGGTGCTCTTGGATCTGCACCAGCGCTCCTTTCCCGCTTGTCTAGGAGGCATCTCATCCTTCAATCCACTGGAGCGTCGCAGCGCCGCCTGCTCGACGCCGCTCCTCCCCTGGAAGGCCACGACGCCGGCCACGGTCAACGTCACGCTGAACGGCGGCGGCGCCCGCGTCGATTTCGGCGCACGCCCGGCTGATGTCGAAGTACTCATAGGGAATGCGATCCTGGAGACGGATTATGCGCCGCGGGGAACGGTCATCGTCGCGTTGGTGAGCGGCCAAGAGTGCGGGACTACGACTGTCGTGGGCGGGAGCGAGTTAGACTTCGACATTGAGATCCTCGGCGCCGGAGAGCGAACAGGCTGTGCGAGGCCGGGTGACCTCGTCCATTTCACCCTCGGCGGAGTGCCGGCGATCAGCACCGCTACATGGCGCCCATTCTCCGATCCGCGGGAACCGGTGCCGTTCGGCTTCGGCAACATCGTGGCGATGCAGCAGCACGCCTGGTACTGGTTCCAGGGATTGGGCAACGACCAGCCCGCCGCAGGGACGCTCGTTCAGGCGGTGATCAACGGGGTGGTCTGCGGGGAGGCAAGTGTCGAAGCGCCTCCCGGCAGCAACATCGCGGGCTTCTCCAAGCTTCTCGTGCCATCGGCGGACCTGCAGCCCGGTTGCGGCCGGCCTGGTGCGATGGTGTCGTTTCTGTTCGACGGCGTAGTGACTGGCGATCCGATCGAACGGCGCGCCGGGCTGCAGTACATCAATCCGTTCGCGCGCCCGATCTTTGGCACCACTGGCTTGCCGGGGGCGGGCAGCGCCCCAATGGGCAGTGCAGCTCCTTGGCCCGCCGCGCTAGCGTTGGCCGCCGGAGCCGCGTTGCTGGCGAGCCGCGCCGTGCTGCGACGGCGCAGGTAAGGCGAGTCCGCCACGACGGAAGAAGTCGCTACGGCGTCTTGGACTTCCCGCCCACTCCCTCGAACGTGTCTTTGAAGCGCCAGTCTTCGAGGCGGAGGAGGACGTTGTAGGTGCCGAAGCGCTTTTCGTCGTACTCGACGGTGTCCAGCGGGTCGGCGGGGTCGTTTGCCGGGTCGTCGAAGATGCGGCGCAGCTCGTAGCCGGTCGAGCGCTCGGCCGGCACGCGGCCCATCTCACGGACCACCTGCCGGAACTCGGCCGGCCGCACGAGCTGCCCGTGCGTCGCGCCGGCGGCGGTCGAGATGCTCTCGTTGATCAGCGTGCCGCCTAGGTCGTTCGCGCCGGCGTTGAGCAGCATCTGCCCGAAGCGCAGCCCCTCCTTCACCCACGAGACCTGCAGGTTCCTGATATCGCGCCCGAGCATGAGCCGCGACACGGCGTACATCTTGAAGATCTCAGCGCCGCTCGCGCTCGAGCGGATGCCTTCGACGAGGCCCTTCTGGTACATCGGCGCTTCGCTGTGGACGAAGCTGAGGGGCACGAACTCCGCGATGCCGCCGGTGCGGCGCTGGATGCCGCGCAGCAGCGCCAGGTGACGCGCCTTGTGCTGAGACGTCTCAACATGGCCGTACATGATCGTCGACGTCGTAGGGATGCCGGCTTCGTGGGCCGACGTGATCACCTCGACCCACTGGTCGACCGTGATCCGGCCCGGCGAGATGCGGTCGCGCACGTCCTGGTCGAGGATCTCCGCCGAGGTGCCCGGCAGGCTACCGACACCTGCGTCCTTCAGCCGCCGGACGAACTCCGGGATGCTGCACTGCGAGCGAATCGAGCCGTAGAGCACCTCTTCCGGCGAGAAGCCGTGGATGTGGATGTCGGGCAGCTCAGCCTTGAGCGCGCGGCAGAGGCGCTCGTAGAGGTCGCCCTCCATCTTGGGCGGGAGGCCGGCCTGGATGCAGACCTCTGTCGCGCCGAGGTCCCAGGCCTCTCTCGCGCGCCGGACGATCTCCTCGACAGGCAGCAGGTAGCCTTCCTCCATGCGATGATCGCGGCTGAACGCGCAGAAGCCGCAGCGCTTGATGCAGACGTTGGTGAAGTTGATGTTGCGGTTGACGACGTATGTAACGACGTCGCCGACCTGTTCTCGACGAAGATGATCCGCCGCGAGCACGAGTGCCTGCATGTCGGCGCCGGTGCAGTCGAAGAGCGTGACAGCATCGTCGACGGAGAGATCGCCACCGGACAGCACGCCATCGATCGCGCGGGCGACGGGCGGAGAGAGCGCACCGAGGAGGGAATCCAGTTGGGAGAGGCTGTTCTTTCCCACCCGCCCGCCCAGGGAAGTTGTTTCAGATGGGGGGACATCCTTCGACAAGCTCAGGACAGGCTCCCCCAGACCCCCCGGCAGCGGGGCTCCGCCTCCTTCGACTTCGCTCAGGACAGGCCTCTGCATTCCCCGTAGATCCCGTTTCCCGTTTCCCGCGTCTAGTTCTCCCATCGATGTTCCTCCCAGCGCACCAGGCCGCTCTCGTCCGTCCAGCGCTCGATCTGCGGACGGCAGCCGTCGCGCACGAAGCGATCGTTTGTCGCGAACTCCGGATAGATCGCCAGCCGCTCGCGCAGCTCGAAGCCGGCTTCCTCCGTCACGCCGCG
>JBGQHA010000090.1:0-8560 GCA_041497735.1 Dehalococcoidia bacterium
GACGGACGACGCGCTGGGGAAGGTGAGCATCGTCGGCACGGGCATCCACTCGGCGCCGGGGTACGCCGCGCGCATGTTCCGCACACTCAGCGACGCCGGCATCAACATCGAGATGATCTCGACCGGCGAGATCCGCATCGCGTGCATCATCCGCCGCGCCGACGTCGAGCAGGCAGTGCGCGCGCTGCACAAGGCGTTCGAGCTGGAGCGCGCGGACGCGTCAGAGCTGTGACTGGACCCTGTCATTCTGAGCCCTTCGGCTGCGCTCAGGACAGGCTCCGCGAGGAATCTGATCTCTGGCGAAAACGGCCCGGGCGACAATGCGTGATTATTACGTCTACATCATGACCAACAACTCTTGAACGCTGTACACCGGAGTAACCAACAACCTGGAGAGGCGAGCTAGCGAACATAAGCATCATGTGCTTGAAGGCTTCACCAAGATGTACAGAGTCAATAGACTTGTCTACTAGAAGCAGTTCAACGACATCTCGATCGAGATCGAACGAGAGAAGCAGATCAAGGCATGGCGACGGAGCAAGAAGCTTGATCTCATCGTGTCGACAAATCCTCAATGGAAGGACTTGACTTCCGAATGGGAATAAGAGGCGTAGATTGGGCGTGGATCAGACCCCTCGCTTCGCTCGGGGTGACATTTGTCTAAGACCGTCCGCGTCGGCCTCCTTGGCTACGGCAACATCGGCCGCGAGGTGTTCGACTACTTCCGGCGCGGCCGCGACGGCGTGCGCATCACGCGCGTGGCGCGGCGGCGGCTGAACGCCGACGCGCCCGCCGCCGTGCGCAAGCTCATCGCGCGCGCAGAGGATGTCATCGCTGACCCGGACGTCGATCTGGTGATCGACCTGACGGGCGACGCGACGCAGGGCGCGCGCTACACCCTCGACGCCATCGCACGCGGCAAGCATGTGGTGACAGCGAACAAGAGCGCGCTGGCCGCGCGCTGGAGCGACGTGATGGCACGCGCACAGCGCGCCGGCGTCTCCGTCGGCTTCGAGGCGACGGTCGGCGGCGGCATGCCCGTCGTGCGCACCATGCAGCGCCACATCGCGGCGGACGAGGTGGAAGCGTTCGCGGGCATCCTGAACGGGACCTGCAACTTCATCCTCACTCGCATGCGCGAGTACATCGTCGCCAACCTCGACGACGCATCGATCCAGAAGCGCTCGCTGCCACTCGAGGAGGCGCTCGCGCTCGCGCAGGAGCGCGGCTACGCGGAGCCGGACCCGACGAACGACATCAACGGCGCGGACACGAAGTACAAGGTCGCCATCTTGGCGAACCTGGCGTTCGAGACCGCCGTCGACCCGAAGGCGATCGACTGCGCCGGCATCTGGCAGCCCGACCAGCGCATCATGCCCTCCGACCTCTACTTCCTGCACCATCCGCGCTACCTGGGCGGGAGATACGCGCTGAAGCTCGCGGGCAGCGCGCAGCGAATCGACGGCCGGCCGGCGCTGCGCGTCCACCCCGCGCTTATCGATACTCGGGGCGAGCTGGCCGACCTCGCTGCGGTCGACGAGAACTACAACGGCATCGTCATCCGCGGGCGGCGGCTCGGGACGCAGTTCATCAAAGGCCTCGGCGCGGGCCCGAAGCCGACGGCGATCTCGATCGCGAGCGACGTGCGCGAGATCGCCTCGGCGATCCAGCGATGTGCGGCAGGGCCAGGCGTACCCGTCGTTCGAGACACGGGCGCGCTGGGCGACGCGCGCCAGATCGTCACGCGGGGCTACATCCGCTCCTTCTCGCCGGACACCAAGGGTATGTTCGCGAAGAAGCTGGAGATCCTCGCCGAGCACAAGGTCAACGTGCAGTCGGTCGTAAACGTGAAGGAGTTCGTCTACGGCCGCGAGCGCGCCATGCCCGACTACATCGAGATCGATTCGACGCCGGACGGCGCGGTCCAGGACGCGCTGCGCGCCTTCCGCCGCCTGCGCGGCGTCCGCGACGCGATGTACTTCAGGATCCTGGAGCTGTAACCTAACGGATCACGAGCGCACGCGCGTATGAACAGGAACGAAGCGATCATCCGTCGCTACGTTGATGAGCTCAACGATCGGAACCTCGCCATCCTCGACGAGGTCGTGGCGCCGTCAGTCATCTTCGGCCCGGATGAGACACTAAGCCTCAAAGAATACCGTCAGTTGATCGTCGCAAGGATCGAGCTCCTTCCCGGCTACCACGTAACGATCGATAGGGCGTCTGCCAACGGCGACGAAGTGTCGATTGAGTGGACGTATCGCGGCAAGGATCAGAGTACCGGCGAGGAGGTCGTCGGTAATGCAGCCAGCGCCTACCGCATCGTCGACGGCAGAATCGCGGAGGTCCGAAGCCTGCCGGGGGACACTTCCAACTAACACCACGTCTAGGGGCGGCTCGCGAGCCGCCCAATCGGCTGATCGCCTCTACGTGAGCCAGGTCTGGCCGACGAAGGCCAGCAGCAGGCCGCGGATGTTCTTGCCGATCAGTACGGCGATCATGAAGCGCCAGAAGTTCATCCGAGAGGCGCCCGCCGTGATCCCCGCCACTTCGAAGAACGGATTCGGGATGGCCGAGAGCACCAGCAGCGTGATGAACCCATAGTGGCTCATCAGCCAGTCGACCCAGTGGACGATGCGTTCGACGGGCTTCCGGATGCGCGCCGGCACTTGCAGCCGCCCCTCTTCCACGGCCTCCGAGCCAGCAGCGCCCGCGGCGTACGCCGTCACCTCGCCGAGCGCCATGCCCGTGCCGCCCAGCAGGCCGACGGCCACCGGGTTGAGGTTCTTCGCCTGCGTGACGATCAGCGTCTGGCCCGCCGCCGTCAGGCCGGGCACCGGAATGAACACCGTCGCTGTGCTCGCCAGATTCGCAAGGAAGACGCCCGCATAGCCGAAGCTCTCCAGGTGCTTCGTCAGGTCAGGCACTACCAGCGTGACCACGAGCAGCCCGACCGACGGCACCAGAAACAGCAGACCGAGGATGATCGCCACGATCATCCGACCGCGGCGGCTCTTGGGGAGCCGGCCCTCCAGCCAGCGGTACACGACGGCCGCCCAGGGAATCGATTCCGCGACTTCTTCGACGCGTTCCTCGACGACTTCCTGGACGGCCTCGATGTCCGCCTCAATCGTCTTCAGCGTCGAATCGTGGAGATCAGCGTCCGGTGCCTGTTCCACGCCGTTAGAGTACCAGACGCTTGACGATTGGTATCCGCGGGACTACCCTAATGCCGCCCCAGTCGAGAGGAGAACATCATGCTAAGCCGCGTCGATCGCATGCAACTCGCCGTCGAGGACCGAACAGCCGCTGAGCGCACCTTCCGCGATCTGCTGGGCGCGGAGAAGGTGCGCGAGGACAGCGTCGCGCTGCTCAACGCCACACGGTCCGTCATGCAGGGCGGCATCAGTGAGTTCGAGCTGCTCCAGCCGGACGGCGACGGCCTCGTGCGCGACCACCTCGATCGCTGGGGCGAGGGCCTCTTCGCTGCCGGCTTCTCGACGCCGGATCTGTCCGCCCTCTGCTCGCGTCTCTCTGCGAAGGGCATCCTCTGGCGCGAGGAGGCAGGTCAGGTGTTCATCGAGCCGACGCAAACGCCCGGACTGCGCATGGTGCTCTCGCCGGACGCCGCGCGAACGCCGGTCGGTCTCATTACATGGCTGTACGAAGTGACGAACATCGTGGACGACCACAAGGCAGCGGCCGCGTTCTACGCCGACACCTTCGGCCTGGACGCGAGCAAGTTCTCGCCCCTCGCAAGCAGGGACTACGGCTACAAAGGCCAGCTCACGCTCTTCGATCCGCCCGCGCGCCTCGACCGCATCGAGCTGTCGCAGATCACCGACCCGGAGCGCGCCATGGGGCGCTTCGCCGCCAAGCACGGCCAGTCGATCTACATGTGCTACGTCGAGACGGACGACGTGCGGGCGATTATCGAGCGTCTGGAGCGCCACAACGCCCGTTTCGCCCGTCGCCAAGACGAGCACAACCCCGAAGGCCTCTTCATCCACCCGAAGTCGCTCCATGGCGTCCTGATGGGCGTCAGCCGGACAAACCTGGCTTGGGTCTGGTCGGGCCGGCCGGAGCTCGCCAAAGCCCACTAGCGGCCGTCCGTATCTGCCCGCTTAGATTCATTCGGTAGTGGGTCAGTTTGAACTGACCCACTAGCCACGCAGCCTTTCTCTTCGTCGTGCTATACTCCGCACAACTCTATCCACACAAAGGCGGTCCATCATGAGGACAACAGCACTCCAGATGCGCCCCGAGGTCCGAGCGGCCTAGATTACAACCTCCGCTCGACATCGGGTGCGCTCCTGCCCGACTGTCGTTTCATATCGCGCCCATCCCACGCGCCTCCGGCCGTGGACGCGCGTCCTACTGTAAGGAGCATCTTCTGTTGTCTACGCCTGTTTCTCACCAAACGACGAACCACGTCCCGGAATCCGTCGCCCGCATTGCGGACCTCATGTCCACTTTCCGCGAGCAATGGGCCCTCTGCGGCGGCTGGGCCGTCGACGCCTGGCTCGGCCGCGAGTCCCGCGAGCACGTCGACACCGATATCGTGATCTTTCAGGACGGCCACCGCGCGTTCTTCGACCACATGGCCGGCTGGCAAATGGTTGCTCACGACATGCAGGTCGATGGCGGCACCGCCGAGCCCTGGAACGGCCGTCCTCTCACGCTTCCTGCCCACATCCATGCCCGCTATCCCGTCACAGGGGAGCAGCTCCCCGACCGCGTCGACAACGCCGGAGGACAGGGCTTCGGCCTCGATGTCCAACTCAACGAGCGTGAGGGCGGCGACTGGGTCCTCAGACGCAAGCCTCTCATCGCCCTGCCGCTGAGCCGATGCGTCCAGCCGTCCGGCTGGGGCCTGCCCACACTGGTCCCGGAAGTCCTGCTCTTCTACAAGGCCAAGCGGCCGCGCGCCCACGACGAGCTCGACTTCGCCGCGCTGCTCCCCCACCTCGCCGGTGAACAGCGCTCTTGGCTGCACGACACGATCTCCCTCCTCAAGCCCAGCCACCCTTGGCTGGCGCAGCTCTCGTAGCTTGCGACCAGCCGCGGGGTAGTGGGTCAGTTTGACTGACCCACTACCATCCATTCGACTGGCTTGACAGCGAACGGGTGTTCTGTTAGAATCACCTCGTAAGAACGCATATTCTTATCGGAGGCGAGCCATGAAGCGCCATCGATGTCCCGACTGCGGCGGCCCACTCGTCCACGCGGAGGGCTGCGCCACCTGCCCCGTTTGCGGCTTCACCGCCTGCGGCCGCACACCCGTCACAGCGCTCAGCGCGCGGGCGCGGGCTCGCGTGGTGCGCGCGCGGCGTCCGCGACGCGCGTTCGCTGCGCGTTGACACCAAAAGGCCATGCGCTATGATGGCTGCGGCCGATGGATGTCACCAACCGCACCATCATCATCCTCATCGGACTCGCCTGGATCGCTCTCGCCGTCTTCGTCATCCTCTTCGCTTGGGGCGCTCCCGATCAGAGCATCGATAAGCTCGGCGACTTCGCCAGCTACCTGAACGATCACAACAACACTGGCACACAGCTCGTCGTCACATTCGGCGGGCTCATCTTCGCGCTGCTCGGCGTCATGCTGCTCATTCTCGAGCTGGCGCCGCCCGAAAGCGGCAGCGTGCATGTGGCGCAAGCCGGCTCGGGCGATGTGCGCATCGGCACCGACGAAGTCCAGCAGCGCCTGGAAGAGGAGCTGCGCGCCATGCCGGGCCTCGGCGACGTGCAGGTCGCCGTCTCCTCGCGCGGCGGCAAGGCAGAAACGCGGTTGGACCTCTACATCGCGCCTGACGCCGATCTGGCTGCCGTCACCGACGCTGCCTGCCGTCGAGCGCGCGACGTCATCGAAGTTCGGCTGGGCGTCGAGCTCGCATCGCCGCCTCAGGCCAAGGTCCACTTCCGCGGTCAAGCTTCGAGCAGCGCGCCAGCCAGCGCCCCGCCGGCAGTAACACACAACCCATTCGCACCGCCCGCCCCAATGGCACCCGGAACCAACGCATCGCCCAGCAGTGAGAGCAGCCGTGGTACAGCTACAGAAAGCTCGCCCGAGGATCGCCCCGCCGGAGCCTGAGCTCCTCCCCGCGGTGATCGAGAGCCTGCTCTTCATCGCCGGAGAGCCGCAGGAAATCGGCACGCTCGCGAAGAGCCTGGGCGTGACCAAGAAGCAGGCCGAGAACGCCATCGACGCGCTCGTCGGGATGCGCGATGAGCGCGGCGTCTTCGTGCAGCGCCTGGGCGATCGCGTTCAGCTCGCCACCGTTCCCGACGCCGCCCCCTACATCGAGCAGTTCATGGAAGTGGAGCACGGCACCCTATCGCGCGCCTCGCTCGAGGCGCTGGCGATCATCGCCTACCGCCATCCGGTCACCCGCACAACCATCGAGGCGGTCCGCGGCGTCAACTCCGACCACGCCGTGGCGACGCTGGAAGCGCGCGGCCTGATCGAGGAGGTCGGCCGAGCGCCGGGCCCGGGCCGGCCGGTGCTCTTCGCGCCCACGGTGCGCTTCCTCCAGTACTTCGGCCTCCAGCGCACGGACGACCTGCCACCCCTCCCCGACCTGCCGGAGCTGCCTCAGTTGGAGCCGGCAGGCAACGGCTCCGCCCACGAGCCCGACGAATCGGAAGCCGACGAGCCGGCTCCATCCGAAGCCGTCGAAGCCTAGAGAACGCTGGTCGCCCTGATGTTTGTCGGCGTTTGCCGTATCACGCTGCGTATGCCGGAAAACGCCTCGCTCAAAGACAAGAGGCAGGTCATCCAATCGGTCGCCAGCCGCGTGCGGAACAAGTTCCACGTCGCGGTCGCCGAGGTGGGCGAGCTCGAACGCTGGCAGAGCGCAACGCTCGGCATCAGTTGCGTTTCGAACGAGGCCCGCCACGCGCGAGAGACGCTCGATAACGTGGTCGCATTCGTCCGCCACCAGCGCCTCGATGCCGAATTGCTGGAGAGCGAGATCGACGTGACGCCGGCGTTCTAGCGGGTGCTCTACTAGCTAGCGCCCGACAACGAGCGTTACAGTGTCGCCCTTAGACACGGCCGTCCCCGGCGAGGGGCTCTGCTGGATCACGGTCTGCTTCTGGCTGCTGTCGCCCTTCATCTCGATGACGAAGAACTTTAGGCCGGCATTCCCCAGGGCACTGATCGCTACGAGCACGTTTTCGCCCTGCAGGTTCGGCAAGCTGCCGGGCAGAACGACGACAGTCGATGGACCTTGCCCGACCGGAGTCTGCGGTTGTTCCGCCCCCTGGCCGACGAGTTGCGCCGTCGGCTGCGGCTGAGAGCGCACGGTCTCACCGCCACTGTTGCCGCCGCGATTCCAGAACAGCACGATACCGACGCCAACAAGCGCGACAATGATGACACACGCCACAACCCAGCTCGGCGAGATGAGCGGCGCGCCCACCTCCCGGGCGACGTCCGGCAGCGGAGGCAGCTCGGGCTCCGGGCGAGAGCCCGGCATCTGCTGCACCAGCTCGCGCGCGTTGAGCCCGAGATATTGCGCATAGGTCCGCATGAACGCGCGCGCGTACACCGGCGCCGGCAGCGTTTCGAGCTGTCCGTCTTCCAACGCCTGGATGTACTTGCTGGAGATACGTGTGTCGCGCTCGACGTCGGTGAGGGTGAGCCCGCGGGCGGTCCTTGCCTGCGTCAGCGCCTTCCCTAGCTCATGTGTCGTCATGCAGTGGGTCTCGTTCCGACTATAGCCAGCGACATGTTTGCTCGCAAGCGAAACGAGTTTCGCGTTACAAAAGACGCGATTGTCGTTTAAAACGTCGTCGCGTTATGTTGATGACACATGCGCATCTTTGCCATCGGAGGCACACGATTCGTCGGTCCGCCCGTCGTGCGGCGGCTGGTCGATCTCGGCCATGATGTCACAATTTTTCATCGCGGCGAGACAGAAGCCGATCTTCCGCAGGGCGTCGAGCACATCCACGGCGATCGTGCGCGGCTCGCTGGCCATGCGACCGCCCTGCATCGCCTAGCGCCGGACGTCGTGCTCGACCTCACCGCATACAGTGAGCAGGACGCCCGTGGCGTGGTCGAGGTGGCGCGCGGCGTCGCCAGCCGGCTCGTCGTGGTGAGCAGCCAGGATGTTTATCGCGCGTACGGCCGCTTCCACGGCACGGAGGACGGCCCGCTCGAGCCGCTGCCGGTGACCGAAGACTCCCCGCTGCGGTCCCAGCTCTTCCCCTACCGAGGCCAGATCAGCGGTCTGGACGATTACGAGAAGATCCTCGTCGAGCGTGCCGCCGCGGCCGCCCCCGAGCTGCCTGCCACCATCCTGCGCCTACCTGCCGTCTACGGCGAGGGCGACTACCAGCACCGGCTCGCGCTGGAGCTGCGCCGCATGGACGGCGGCCGCCCCGAGATCCTGCTCGACGAGCGCCTCGCCCGCTGGCGCTGGACGCGCGCGTATGTCGAGAACGCGGCTTCGGCAATCGTCCTCGCGGTGACGGACGGACGAGCTGCCGGCCGCATCTACAACGTCGGCGACGATGCGCTCACCTACGTCGGCTGGGTGCGCGCGATAGGCGA
>JBGQHA010000091.1:0-8546 GCA_041497735.1 Dehalococcoidia bacterium
AACGCGCGACAACACGCAAGACCCGCTTCATCGCAGGCACGCAGCAGGTGCTCCGCCTGGACCGTGAGATCGTGGCGCCGCTTAGCGCAGCGGAAGAACGTGCGCTCATTGCAAGGTTCCAGGGCACGCGTGTCGATGCGGTGGTCATCTCGGACTACGCGAAAGGCGTGGTGACCGATGCCGTCATCGGTGCGGCCCTCGACCTCGCGCGGCGCTGCGGTGCGCCCTCTGTTATCGACCCGAAAGGCCTGCGCTTCGAGCGCTACGCCGGCTGCACCGTCATCACCCCCAATGCCGACGAGGCGTCCGTCGCGGCCGGCCTTGATGTCAACTCGGACACGGCGAGCGAGGCGGCCGGGCGCGCGCTCTTACGCTCCGTCGGCTGTGAGGCGGTCGTCGTGACGCGGGGCCGCCAAGGCGTCAGCCTGGTGACAGCCGATGAAGCATGGCATCTGCCGGCCCACACGCACGACGTGTTCGACGTGACCGGCGCCGGCGACACCCTGGTGGCCGTCTTCACGCTGGCTATCGCGAGCGGTGAGACGCCGCTCGCGGCGGTCAACGTGGCGAACGTGGCGGCGGGCCTCGTCGTGCAAGCGAGCGGCGTCGCCGCGGTGACGCGCGAAGAGTTGGGCCATGCGCTTGCCGGGCTCGATGACCGGCAGCCGATGACGTCCGGCCGGAAGGACGTCACGATGAAGGGCAAGATCCTGAATCTGCAGGCGGTCGCAGAGCAGAGCCTCGCCCTCAAGAGACGGGGACAACGGGTCGTGCTCACGAACGGCTGCTTCGACCTGCTGCACCTGGGACATGTGCGCTGCCTTCGTAAGGCGCGCGAGCTGGGTGACGCGCTGATCGTAGCGGTCAACAGCGATGACTCTGTACGCGCCCTGAAGGGCCCGGGCAGGCCCGTCGTGTCTGCCGCAGCACGCGCCGAGGTGCTCGCTGCAATCGACTGCGTCGACTACGTGACGGTCTTCGACGCACCCACGGCGGAGCAACTTGTTACCACACTGCAGCCGGACGTCTACGTGAAGGGCGGCGACTACCGCCCCGGCGGCAAGACCGTTCCGGAGGCGCGCATCGTGGCTTCGTACGGCGGCATCACCGTCTTTCTCGAGCTCGAGGCCGGCGCCAGCACCAGCGCGATCATCAACACGATCCTCCGCCGCGATCGCGAAGCGCAGGTGGCAGCGTGTGAGGTTGGGCCGTGGCGCTGATCGCTGCGGGCAACGCGCCAATGGTGCGGCGCGACGCCGGCAACCGCGTCGTCGAGAGCCTGTCGCCGCAAGCGAGGCGGCTGGTCCTTCTCGCGGGCGTCGTCGCGGCGGGCTGTCTGGGCGTGCTCGCGCCGAAGCTCGGAGCGAGCACGACACTGGTCTACCTGGCCGGCGGCGCGGCGTTGGTGTCGGCCGTGCTCAGCTCCTACGCGGCGCTCGCCGTGCTGATCGTCCTGCTGCTTCTGCCGCTCAGCACCGTGGACGTGCTGCCCATCCATCTGAATACCATCGATGCGGTCTACGGGGCGTCGGCGCTCGGCATCGTCCTGCGCTTGATCGTGTCCGACAAACGGGTGGAGGTGAGCCCGCTTGGGCTGGCTCTCGTGAGCTTCGTGCTGGCGGGCCTCCTGGCGCTCGCGGCGGGACTGCTTGGGTCAGGTGGGACGTCGGCGGCCCTGAGCCACTTTCGCGGCCTCTTCGGCTACGCGCTGATACCGGTGCTGGTGCTGCAGGTCGGTGGCAATAGCGTCCGGCGTCGAACGACGTTGCTCTCCATGCTGTGCATCGTGGGGGCGCTGACGGCAGCGCGAGGCGTGCTGTCCTGGGCGGAGTTGAACGGGGCCATGAAGGTGGGCGGCATCCTCCATCGACTTGCTGCTCCCGAGGGCAGCGCGGTCGGCGTCGTGCCCGCGTCGTCCCCCAACTTCGGATACGTCCGTGCCTGGGCCGGCAATCTCGAGGGCAATACGCTGGGAGCCTTTACGCTCGCACTCCTGCCTGCGGCCGTTGGACTCGCTCTGCGGCGGAGCCATGCCCTGGCTCGCCTCGGCTTTGCGGCGGGAGCGCTGCTCCTGCTCGTGGCGCTCCTTGTCAGCTACTCGCGCGGCGCCTATCTCGGGCTAGCGGTCGCGGCAACGGTCGCGTTGCTCGTCTTCGGTCGCCGCCGGCCGCTCGCGGCAGCGCTAACGGCGGTGGCTGGGCTCGCGGTTCTTATCTTTCTGGTCACCCATCTACCCGGCGCCGAGGACCGTCTCAATACATTCCACTTCCTGGGCCAGGATCGCACGGTGCAGCATCGCCAGCTCGTCTACGCGGAGGCCTTCGCTTCGATCCGGGCGAGCCCGATCTGGGGTGTGGGCCTGGGCACGCCCGTGGACGTCATCGGCACCGGCGCCGATTCGCTGTATGTGTTCGTGCTCCTGCGCGGGGGTGTGCTGGCGGCGGGCGCCGCCATCGCGCTCCTCTGGACGGCGGGCCAGCGTCTGATCGCTGCGTGGCGCGAGGGCCGACTCCGTCCATTGGATGTGGCGGTGCTGATTGGGCTAAGCGGCTTTGCCGCGCACTCAGTGGTCGACTACACGCTCTGGAACCCCAAGGTCGCCGTCGTCGTCTGGCTACTGGCCGGTCTTGTGATGGCGCCGGCACTGGAGGGCGGGCCGCGGGATACCGGCCGAGCGAACACCTCGGGGAGGACGCCCCCACTATGATCGCTGGCGAGCAGACGATGGCGGCCGTTGCGGCCCGTCCGCGCCGTGTGCTTCTCCACGCCAGCGCCGTGCTGCTTGCGGTCGCCGCCATTTCCAAGCTGACGACCCTCGCTGCCGATTCGTTCGTCGCCGCTCGCTTCGGCCTGAGCGTCGACGCCGACGCGTATCTTGTCGCCCTGGGACTTGTCGGCGCACTCCTTGCCGCACCGAGCGAGGCCATCCGGCTGGCTGTCATTCCCGTTTTCGGCCGCCGTCTCCGCGACGCACAGCTGCGGGAGGCGGCGGGCGTTGTGGCCTGGCTGCTGATAGGAGCGGCTGTGGTGGGCGGCGCGGTCGCCCTCGGGATCGTGGTGGCGCGGCCGTGGCTCGTTCTGCTGGCGGCGCCTGGCTTCGACAACGCGGGGCGAGAACTCCTCAGCCATCTGATGGCCGTCCTCGCTGCCGCAGTCGCGCTCGGCCTGGTGACGGCGGTACTGCTGGGTGTCCTGCACACGCAGCTTCGGTTCGGCGTGCCGGCGCTTGCCGGCATCGGTTTGAGCGGTGGCGTGATCGGCGGCGGCCTGCTCCTGGGCCATGCGCTGGGCGTAACATCGCTCGCTGTCGGCTACGTGGTGGGGATGGGCGTGGTTACCGCGCTGCTCGCCTGGCTATCGCGAGGCTTGTTCCGGGAGGGAGCTTCTCTGGATGGCGCGCGGCGTGAGCTGAGGCCGTTCCTGCGCCTCGCCGTGCCGACCGGCTTCGCCATTTCGATCGTCAGCCTTGGCGCCATCGTCGAGCGAGCTGTCGCCTCGGTCACCGGCGCGGGCAACGTGGCTGCCCTCGGCTTCGCGATCAAGCTCATCATGCAGGCCGGCGTCATCTCGCAGAGCATCTGGACACCACTCACGCCGCTCCTGACCGCGTCGGGCGCGTCGTCTCAGCACGAAGGCGATGCGCGGTTGGTGATGTTCTCGTTGAGATTGCTTCTGCTCACGCTCGTCCCGGCGACAGCGCTCATCATCGCGCTGCGCCAGCCGCTCGTCGCCGTCATCTTCCAGCGCGGCGCGTTCACCGCTGCTGATACCATCACGACGGCCAACCTCCTGGCCCTGCACAGCGGATCGCTGGTGGGCGAGGGGATGTTCATGGTCGCGGTTGCCGCGCTGCTGTCGCTTCACGATTCCGGTACGCGGCTCGTCGCGGCGGGGTTCTTGATCGGCGCGAAGGTCGTGCTGATCGCCGTCCTGTCCCCGCTGGTGGGAGTCGCAGGCGTCGCCGTCGCCGCGTCATTGTCGAGCCTCCTTGCTGGCGCGTACTCCGTACGCGTGCTCGGCCGGCGCTTCTCCCAGCGCGAACGAAGGGCCCTCCATGCGTTCGGGGGCAAGGTACTGGTCGCCGGGCTGGGCGCTCTGGCGGCGGCCGTCGCGACCTCGCGGCTGCTGACGGCCGGGAGCGGTGGCGCCGGTCTTGGCGGCGAGCTCCTCCAACTCATTGCCGGGGGTTTTGCCGGAACGCTCGTCTTCCTCAGCGCGCTCGCGCTGCTGCGTGTGGAGGAGCTAGACACGCTGCTGTGCCACGTACAGGAACGGCTGCGGGGACGGAACGGCTAACCATGCGCAACGGGAGCACGCTCTCGGTGGTGACGATCACGCTGAACGAGGCGGCCCGTCTGGAGCAGTGCCATCGCAGCATCGCCTGGGCTGACGAGTGGGTTGTCGTGGACTCAGGGAGCTCCGACGGCACCGTGGAGCTCGCGCGCGGCCTCTCCGCGCGCGTACACGAGCGCCCATTCGACGACTTCTCCAGCCAGTGGAACTACGCCATCAGCCAGGCCCGCGGCGACTGGGTGCTCGTGCTGGCCGCGGACGAAACGGTCTCAGCCGGGCTGCGGCGGGAGATCGAGTCGGTGGTGCGCCGGTACGACGGCGGGCCGAACTGCTACGCCATGCCGAGGCGCAACCTGCACTTTGGGCGCTGGCTCCGTCACGGCGGCCAGTGGCCGGACTGGTCGTTGCGGCTGTTTCGCCGGGGTACGGCGCACTGGGCGGGCGACATCCACGAGCAGCTTGCCTACGCGGGCGACCTGGGACGCCTGCGCGGCCCGATCATCCATCGCAGCTTTCTCACGCTGAGCGAGTGGGTGCAGAAGATGGACCGCCAAACCGGCCAGGAGGCCTGGTTCGCGGCCCGGCGCGGCGAGCGCGCCGCCTGGAGTGACCTCACGCTGCGACCGGCGGCCTGGTTCCTCCGCATGTACGTCGCCCAGCGCGGCTTCCTCGATGGCTGGGCTGGCTTCGTCCACAGCGTCTGTACCGCTGTCTGCATCTTCTTCCGCTACGCCAAGCTCCGCGAACTCTCTCTGAGCCATGAAGGGAGCGCCCGATGAGCACGACCTTGGTTGAGACCGAGAGCGCACCCTGCAATCTCTGTTCCGGCGACCGGTCGAGCGCGTTGGGCGAGATCCGGATGAACGGGCACCTGTTGGGCCGCATGGTGCAGTGCGGGTCGTGCGGCCTGCGCTTCCTGAACCCCCGGCCGACGCAACGACAGCGGGAATGGTTGTACCAGCAAGAGTACGAGACGCAGATGTCGGACGAGCACGGCGGAACGCGCTTCCAGTCCGTGCAAGGCGACCAGGACCGCGCGCGCCCGCGCTTCGGCCGCTACCTCGACCAGCTCGGTCCTGCCCGAACGAGCGCGCGCGGACCGCGGCCGCGCCTGCTCGATGTCGGCGCGGGCACCGGCCAGCTCCAGGAGCTAGCCGGTGAGCGAGGCTGGGAGAGCTTTGCGCTGGAGCCGTCCGAGCAGGCGTGTGACTACATGCGCGCGCGGCTGGGCGCGGGTTGCGTGGTGGGCCACGACCTCGCCGACTGCAGCGCCGGGCCTGGGAGCTTCGACGCGATCACCATGGCGCACGTCATCGAGCATCTGCCGGACCCGCTGGAAGCGCTCCGCCGGGCGCATGCCCTCCTTGCGCCCGGCGGGCGCCTCCTGGTCGCCACGCCCAACGACGCCTCGCTGTACGAACGATTGTGGCAGGCGCGCCAGCGCTGGGCCGGCAACGGTATGGCCAACCCCCACGTCACGCTCTCGTGGCGCAACGGAACCTGGCTGCGCACGCCCGCGCATGACAACGATCGGGCGCTCGTCGAGTTCCAGATCTTGACGACCGAGCATCTGTACTTCTTCACCCGGAGCACGCTGGAGCGCCTGTTGCGCCGGGCGGGCTATACGAACGTCCGGTGGTCGGCGGGAAGCGTGCAGCCGGCCCGCACGGCCATCGGGCGCGCGCTGCGCAACGACACGGTCAACCGCGCCCTCCTTCCGCTGGGCCTGCAGGCAGAGCTAGTCGCCGTGGCTGAGAAGAGGACGGCGCCACCATGAGGATCGGATTCGTCCTCCAGGACACATCGAGGCGCCCGGCCACGGGCCTCGATGCGTACACCGCCCGCCTCTGGGAGGCGCTGCGGGCGTTGGACTCGAAAGACGAGTTCGTGCCGGTGACGCTGCCGCACTCCTTCGCGGTGCGGGCGTACCTGCGGGCGCTCTGGGAGCAGACCTACCTGCCGCTCTGGGCCGCTCGAATGCGGCTCGATCTGCTTCACGTCCCGGCAGGATCGGCGCCGGTCGTGCGCGGACAACCGTGCGTCCTGACGCTGCACGACCTCGGCGACGAGGCCGCGCCCCGGTACCGGACGCCGCTCGGCCCCCGGCTCTATTTTGGTACGGTTGCTCCTCGGAGCGCGCGTTTCGCCAGCGCCGTCATAGCAGACAGCGCCGCGACCAAGCGCGATGCCATCCAGCGTTTGGGGCTGCCGGAGGAGCGCATCACCGTCATCCCGCTGGGACCGGCGCCCGGCATCCGTAGGGCGCCGCAGGACGCCGTCGAGCGCGTGCGCCGGAAGTATGGCCTGCGCCGCCGGTATTTCCTCCAGGTCGGTTCGTTGATCCCGCGCAAGAACCTAGCCGGCGCGCTCGCCGCCTTTGTCCGGCTCCTCGCGCGCCGCCCTGACCTCGATGTCAGCTTCGTCGCCGCGGGCAGCGGCGACCCAGCGACGCTGCCGCTCCCACCTGAAACCGGGCAGCTCATCGCTTGCGGGCGAGTGCACCTGCTCGGCCGCGTCGCAGACGATGACCTGGCCGCGCTTTATACCGGCACCGTCGCCGTCGTCATGCCGTCTTTCTATGAGGGCTTCGGTTTGCCGCTGGTTGAAGCGTTCGCCTGCGGCACGCCCGCCATCGCCTCGCGCACGGCGTCCTTGCCAGAGGTCGGCGGCGAGGCTGCGGCATACGTCGACCCGGGCGACCCGGACACCATCGCCTCGGCGATGGAACGCTACGCGATGTCGTCCGGCTACCGAGCCGAGATGGCCGCCCGCGCAACGGAGCGGGCCCAGCTGTTTAGCTGGCGCAGCACGGCCGAGCGGACGCTCGAGGTGTACGGCCGGGCGTTGCAGGGCAGAGGCCGGAGGTCCCCCCGGCCAGATCGTTGGCGATCAGCGCCCAAGGTGCTCTTCGTCCGGCTCGACAGCCTGGGGGACCTGGTGCTCACCACTCCCTGCTTCCGGGCGGTGAAGCGCCGCTTTCCAGAGGCCCGCGTCGACGTGCTGGTCCAGCCCGCGACAGCGCCCTTAGCGGCGAGCGATCCGAACGTTGACCGGGTGTTCACGCTGTCGCCGCCCTGGCGCAGCCGCTGGCGGCCGGGAGCCGTCCGCGATGCCCTGCGGATGATGCGCCGCCTGCGCCACGAGCGCTACGACTACGTCATCGTCCCGCGCCGCGACCTGGACGACGCGCTCTTCGCCCGTCTCTGCGGCGGTCGCGAGACGGCCGGCTACGACGCGCGGCGGACCCGCCTCCTCCTTTCCCGCCGGCTGCCCTTCGACCGCGGCAGACACACGCTGGACAATCACCTGCGGCTGATGGCGCTCCTCGGCTGCGACGACGCCGGCCTGCTCCCGGCTGTCGCCTGCAGCTCGGGCCGCCCCGAGGTGATCGACAACTTGTTGTCTCAGGCAGATGGACAGATCCTGATCGGCGTGGCGCCGTTTGCCTCGTCTCTCGATAAGACACTGGACTCCTCACGAACGGCTGCGCTGGTCGACGCGCTCGCCGCTATCCCGCAGACCAGCGTCGTCCTCGTCGGCGCGCCGGCCGATCGAACGCGCGCCAACGAGATCGCGCGCCGGACGCCGGCTCCCGTCACCGATCTGGTCGGACGAACCGATCTGCCGGCCCTCTGCGACGTGCTGCGGCGCTGCCGGATTGTCGTTAGCGTCGACTCCGGGCCGATGCACCTCGCGGCGGCGCTGGGCGTTTCGACCGTGGCGCTGTTCGGCGAGGAGGACCCTGTGCTCTGGGGGCCGCGCGGCCCGTCGCCCTGTCGTGTGCTGCGAGCGATGGACGAGCGTGTCGGCGCGTCTGTGAACGCGATCCCGGTGGAGATGGCCGTCGCCGCGGTCCGCGAGCTGCTGGGAGATGCGGAGGACGAAGGGCGCGTTCTCCAGCGGCCTGTCGAGGTGGCGTCATGAGCGGCGCGCCGGCGCGGGTTGCCGTCCTGGGCTACGGCTACTGGGGGCCGAACATCGTACGCACCCTGCAAGCGCTGCCAGACGCGGAGCTGGCCGTCTGCTGTGACGCCAGTCCAGCGCGCTTGCGCGACGCTGAGCTGCGGTACGGCGTCCCGGTCGCAACGAGCTGGCGTGACGTACTCGCTGACCCTGCCATCGATGCCGTGATCATCGCGACGCCGGCGCACACCCATCGGGAGTTGACGTTGGCCTCCCTGGCCCACGACAAACACGTGCTCGTCGAGAAGCCCTTCGCGACGACCGCCGGCGAGGCGGAAGAGATGTATCAG
>JBGQHA010000092.1:0-8488 GCA_041497735.1 Dehalococcoidia bacterium
CCGGAGACGACGAGCGCCGCGCCCGGCCGGCCGGTCATGTACGACACCGCCTGCGCGGCGTAGCCGGCCGACTGCTCGTGCCGCATGCCGAAGTACTGGATTCCCTCGCGCTGGGCGGCGAAGGCGACCGGGATCACCGGGACGCCGACGATGCCGAACATGTACTCGATGCCGTGCTGCTTCAGGCTGCGCGCGATGAGCTGCGCCCCGCTGATCTCTGCCATGGCTTACTCCTTATAAGGTGTCAGATGCGCCTGGATGATGGCGTACGGGCTACAAGGTGTCAAGCGCGGCCGGGCCGCTTGTCGTCGGGAAGCCGCACGGAGATGCCCGTGACCTTGCGGACGAGCGCGATGAGGTTGCGCACGCCTTTCGGGTTGTCCCAGACGGACGGCTCCGACGTTCCGGCCACGCGGAGCGCGCCGATACCGGCGAGGGCGAAGACCGCCCGCAGGACGCCGTAGTACGCGACAGCCGCCGCATCCACACGGCGCTCCTTGGCGTAGGCGCGCATGTAGTTTCGTGCCACGGTCCTTGCGATGGGTGGCGCGAGCCACTGGAGAAAGCGCGGCATCTCCAGCGGCACGGTCTCCAGCGCCATCTTTGTGCAGCCGACGTCGAGAGCCGGGTCGCCGACGATGACCTGCGACCAATCGACCACGCCGGTGATCGCCTTGCCCGTCATGAGAATGTTGTTCGGCTGCATGTCGCAGTGGCAGATCGCGAGCCGCTGCGGCTCCGGGCGGTTCGCGGTGAGCCATGCATACGCCGCGCCGACGCCGGTCAGCTCCGCGTCCTCGATGTAGCCTCGGAGCGCGTCGAGGCGCCCCTCGACGGCGACCGCCGATGGAGGCAGCCCTTCCTGTTCGAACGCGTCCAGTAACGCTTGTGGATCGAGGGCGTGGAGCCGCGCCTGCGTTTCGGCGCAGATGCGCGGGATCTCCCACAGCAGGCCAGCGCTGCGGAGCAGGCTGCGGCTCTGCTCGAAGCGCATCTTGCCGCTCTCGTCCAGGTCGCCGACGCCTTCGAGCAGCAGCGTGCCCGGCAGGCGTTCCATCACGATGAACGGCGTGCCAATGACCGTCGGTTCCGGCGAGACGACGAACACGCGAGCGGCGGAGAAACCGAGCGTCGCGAGCGTGTTCTGCACCGTCGACTCGAAACGCGCCTGGTCCGGGCGGGCGTAGCCCTCGCGGTACGCGCGCAGGATTAGCGGCCCGGCGAGATCATCGCGGACGCCGGAGAGGCGCAGCGAGTAGATGAACGTCTCGTTGCCGCCGGAGATCCGCGCGGGCGCCTCGGCGAACCCTGCGTCCGGCTGTGCAAGCGTGGCGGCGAGGAATGAGAGGAGGCGGCCCGCGCCGTCACCTGCGAGCGGGCCGTCGTCCAGTGTCTGCGCAACCATGCGGCTCTGCCCGAGCGGCTAGTACAGCACCTGCTCTGCGAGCAGGTCGGCGACGTCGTCCGGCGAGAGGCCGAGGATCTCCGTGGCGACCTGGAAGTTGTGCTCCCCGAGGCAGGGGGCGGCGCTGTTGAAACGCGCGGGCGTCTTCGAGAGGCGGAAGCCGGAGCCATCGTAGGCGGTGCGGCCGGCCTCGGGGTGCTCCAGGTATTGATAGTAGCCGCGGGCCTGGAGATGCGGATCGTTCAGGCAATCGCGCGCGTTCTGCACCACGCCGGCCGGAACGCCGGCGGCCTGCAGTGTCTGCATGACGTCCTCGGCCGCGCGCTGCGATGTCCACTCGGTGATGCGCTGCTCCAGCTCGTCCTCGTGCGACTTGCGGCCCGCGTGCGCGGCGAAGCGATCGTCGCGCGCCCACGGCGGATCGCCGATGGCGTGTCGCAGGCGCGACCAGTGGTCGTCGCCGAAGCAGGCGATCGCGCACCAGCGGTCTTCGTCGCGTTCGCCGAAAGGCGTCTGCACCTTGATATCGAGGCAGCGAAACGCGCCGTGCGGCGCGGCGTGCGGCAATCGGTTGCCCGCTCTCTCTTCGACGCGGCCGTTCACGGTGTAGTCCATGACGGCCGGCGCAAGCGCGGCGACGGACGACTCGAGCTGCGCGAGCTCGATGCGCTGCCCTTTGCCGCTGCGCCTTCGATGGCGCAGCGCCGCGAGGATGGCCGTGAGCGTGTGGCCGGGGTTGATCACGTAGTCGGGGTAGTTGGTGCCGAGGCCGTTCGGCGGGCGGCCGGGAAAACCGGTGAGATAGTTGAAGCCCGTGATGGGGCCGAGCACGGCGCCGAATCCGAGGAAGTCGCGGTGGGGGCCGTCAAAGCCCTGCATCGGCTGGTAGGCGGCGATGATGTCGGGCCGCACTTCGACGAGCTTGTCGTAGGTGAGCCCCCAGCGCTCGATGATGCGCGGCGTCATGTTCGTGAGGAAGACGTCGGCCCAGGCGACGAGCCGCAGCGCGATCTCGCGCCCCTTCTCGGTATTGAGGTTGAGCGCGAGGCCGAGCTTGTTCGCGTTGAAGTTGTTGAAGTAGCCGCTGACGTTGTGGCTGAACTTGCCGGTCGGAAACGGCCCGATGCTGCGCAGGCCGTCGATGTGCGACTCGGACTCGATGCGCACGACGGTCGCGCCGTAGACGGCGAGCGCCTCGGCGCAGATCGGCCCCGCGCCGAACCACGAGAAGTCGGCGACGTTGATGCCGGTGAGCGGCGGGCGGCCGTTGTTTGTCATGTCCGGTTCTCTCCTCGTAGCTGCAGGGCTTCAGCCCTGCTTACCGACGCGATTCGCAGGCCTAAAGGCCTGCAGCTACGTTCCTCCGGGTGGAAGTTGATCGATAAAGATGCGCAGCATTCCGTTCACCTGGTCGGGCGCTTCGAGCATGTTGAAGTGTCCCGCGCCGACCGTGCGCCCGATCTGGATGCCGGGCACGCCACGCTGGACGCGCTCCAGCTCCTCCATCGGGTGCATGGCGTCGATGAACAGGCTGGGGACGTTCACTCGCTTGCCGAGCGTTCGATTCTCCGCCCAGAGGTTGCGGAAGGCCGGCGCGAGCACGTGCTGCGGCGCGCGCAGCATGCTATTCGTGATCCGTCTCCGCAGCTCGGGTGGCGAAGATGGGATGAAAAGGTTGTTATCGATGATCACGCGCGCCGCTTCGCGAAAGGACGTGTCTTCCAGGGCGCGGAACATGCCGTTGAGCTGCTGCAGGCCCTCGCGCGTGAACTTCGGGAACGCCGGCGAATCGATCATGACCATACCGCTAAGCGGACGCTTGCGGCGGCCGGCGAGTCGCAGAGCGATGTTGCCGCCCATGCTGTGGCCGATCGCAATCGGCTTGCGTAGACCGAGCTGGCCCATGAGCCACTCGATGTCTTCGCAGAAGCCGTCCATGGTGTAGTCCTGCTTTGGTTTGTCCGACTTGCCGTGGCCGCGGAGATCGGTCGTGACGATGCGGTGCGAGCGGCGAAACGCGGGCGTGGTGCGCCGCCAGTGGGTACTGTCGCAACACCAGCCGTGGATGAAGAGCAGCGGTGGATCGCCGGCGCCGGTGTCGTTGTAAAAGAGACGAACACCGTTGCGCGTCGCGTACGGCATCTACTTCGTACTCCCTTCGATCTGCGCCAGCACTTCGTCCGTGTGCTCACCGAGGCGTGGCGGTCGGCGCTCGATGCGCCAGGGCGTCTCGGAGAGCCGGTAGGGCGGGCCCGGATAGCGGAGCGTGGCATCGAGATCGTCGTGACGGATGTCCTGGTACCACTCGCGCGCGGCGAGCTGCGGGTTCTTGGCGAGGTCCTCGGGCGTGCTGACGATGCCGATCAGCAGACGCCGGCGCTGTCCCTGCTCGTAGATCTCCCACTTCGGCTTGCTCTTGAAGAACTCGGAGAGGACTTCATCGATGTGAGCGAGGACGGGCTTCTTCTCCTTCGCAGAGTCGGGGTTGAGCACGACAGAGGTGAGGAAGCGCATGTTGAGCTCGGCGATCGTCGAGCCGTACGGGTCGTTCTGCAAGTCGCCGGCCTTGGCCTCGCTCACCATCCAGTCGAGCAGCTCCGTCCAGGCGGCGCCGCCCGGCGCGCCCACGTACGACCAGATCCAGCCATCGGCCGCTTCATAGGGGCCCATGCCGGGAACGGGGATCGGCAGCGCGGCGCGTGTGCCGGTGCGGTTGCGCACGTTCTTCTGCAGGTCGTAGGACTGCATCGCGGTCTCTTCCGCTATGAGCAGCGCTTCCTGCATCGACACGTCGACGTGCTGGCCATCGCCGGTGACGTCTCGATGGTAGAGCGCCATCATCGTGCCGGAGGCGGCCTGGATGCCGGCGGAGACGTAGCCCTGGTAGCAGGGCGGCAGGTTGGGCGGATCGTCCGGCTTGCCGGCGAGCCACATGATGCCTGCCATCGCGACGCCGACGATGTCGGGCGCAAGATACGAGGCGTGAGGGCCGTCCTGCCCGAAGCCGGTGATCGACGTGACGATGATGTCGGGCCGGATCTTCGACAGGCCTTCGTATCCCAGACCGAGGCCATCGAGATAGCCCGGCGCGAACGATTCGACGACGATGTCCGCCGTGACGACGAGCTTCTCGAACGCGGCGTGGCCGTCCGGCGACTCGAGATCGAGGACGACGCTGCGCTTGTTCGTGTTGAGGTTCGAGAAGTAGAGGCTGCGCTCGGGGCCGGACTCATCGTGATAGAACGGCCCGACCCTGCGCGCCGAATCGCCGGCCGGCGGTTCGATTTTGATGACGTCCGCGCCGAGGTCGGCGAGCAGCTTGGCGCAGTAGGCGCCGAGGTCCTGCGTGAGATCAAGGACCCGGATGTCGTCGAGGGCGCTGGGCGGTGCGTCGGCCATGGGCACTCGGATTCTACTGGACGGGAGAGCGGTGTCAAATCGCGTTGCCCCTGTGTCCTCGACGTTCGCCGCTGCTGCCGCGGCGCCAATACCGAGGTCTCGTCCCTCCGGGAGCGACAGATTCCTCGCTTCGCTCGGAATGACAAAGGAAGGTCGGCTTTGGATGACGGTTGTTCGCTACTATGACGCCTATGAAGATCACCCTCGATTGGCTGGGCGTCGCCACGTTCCGGCTGCGCATCGATGACCTCGTCATCTTCCTCGATGCGTACATGGACCGCGTGCCGTCGGCGCCGGCGGTGGGGATGAGCGCGGCGGAAGTCGATCGCGCCGACTTCATCCTCGTGGGCCACAGCCACTTCGATCACCTGCACGGCGCGCAGGTCATCGCGAAGAACACCGGCGCGAAGATCATCGGCTCGAACGAGACGGCGCGCGTGATGCGCGAGGAGGGCATCCCCAAGGAGCAGCTCGTGCGGGCGCAGGGCGGCGAGCGGCACCGGCTGGCGGACGGCGTGACAATGCGCGTGTTCCCTAGCCTGCACGCCTGCACGTGGGTCGCGGGCTTGATCGAAATGGCCGAGGAGCAGCACGGCCACCTGGGGCTCTGCGAAGACGAGCGCGCGCAGGTCGGCGGGCTTGTCGAAGACATCCGCCGCGCGATCGCAGCGGGGGACCAGCAAGCGCTCGAGCTGCGCAATCACATTTCGACCGCGGCCGGGAGCTTCGACTCAGGCGGCGCGCTGGTGTACCTGATCGAGACGCCGGCCGGGACGATCTTCTATCAGGACACGTCGGGCTGCTGGTCCGGCGTGGTGCGCGACCTGCGCGCGGACGTCGCGATCTTCGCTGCGTCCGGCCGCGGCAACATGGACGGCGAGCCGCACCAGGGATCGCTGGCGCAGTTCGTCGCGACAGAGGCGGCGTGGCTGCAGCCGCGCGACCTGTTCGTCTGCCACCACGACGACTGGATGCCGCCCGTCACGCACGGCGCGAAAGACCTCGCGCCGCTGCGCGAGGAGCTGTCGCGTCGCGCGCCAGGAGCCCGGCTGGTGGAGACCGGCTATCTCGCCGGCACGGAGCTGTTCGCAGGAGGGACGACGTGAACTTGTTTCATCGCTGGTACTGCAACTCCAAGGGCTGGGCGGACTCCATGCAGCAGGTGTCTGCTTCCAAACTGTGACAATGCCTTCCTCCCGTCGACCGCCGCTGTTAGCCTGAAGCGACGCAGCTGATTGGAGGCGGCGGATGAAGATTGTTCCAGATTTCATGCATACTCGCGCAGCCACCGCTGTTACGCTGATCGTCGCGGCAATGATGGCCGCCTGCGGCTCGGGCTCTAGCACGTCGCCTCCGGCAACGAGCGCGCCTGCGGCACAGTCGACGGGCCTGGTCGGGCAGCCCACTGCTGTCCCCGTAGAGAACAGCCCGGCAGGCGACATTCCCGACACACAAGCGTTCGTGTCTTACCATTCGACGGCGGGTGGCTACACCCTCCAGGTCCCCGAGGGCTGGGCGCGCACGGAATCCGGCTCCAACGTCACGTTTGACAACAAGCTGCAGAGCATTCGTGTGGAGGTAACTTCAGCGGCCGCGGCGGCGACGGTCGATACTGTCGGTGCGAACGAAGTGCCGCAGCTCAAGCAACAGACGCAGGCATTCGGGCAGGTCGATCTCAAGCCGGTGACGCTTGCGGGCGGCTCGGCCGTGCTCTTGCGCTATCGGGCCAACTCAGCGCCCGACTCTGTGACGGGCAAGACCACTCGGGTAGAGATCGATCGCTATGAATTCTTCAAGAACGGCAAGCTTGCCGCGCTCTCTTTGTCGGCGCCCGCAGGGTCCGACAACGTCGACGTTTGGAACCAGATCTCAGGGAGCTTCGCGTGGGACTGAACGCCCGCCTCCAGGCGCATGAGCTCTACCGCTTTTACCACGCAGGCGAGGACGAAACGCTCGCTCTGCGCGGCGTGTCGTTGTCGTTGTTGCCCGGGGAGACCGTCGCGATCGTAGGCCCCTCGGGCAGCGGCAAATCGACGTTGATCAACTGCCTCGCCGGCCTCGACGAGCCGGACGGTGGCTGGGTAGAAGTGATGGGCCAGCGGATGACACGGCGGCCGGAGGCGATGCGCTCTCGGCTGCGCGCCCAGCACATCGGCATCCTGCTCCAGTCCGGCAACTTGTTCGAGCATCTTACCATCGATGACAACCTTGCGCTCGCCCAGTTCCTGGCAGGCACGCAGCGCACGCCGCGCGCGAACGCCGCGCTGGCGGCCGTCGGCGTGGCGAGCCGCGCGCGGGCCATGCCTGCGCAACTCTCCGGGGGAGAGCTCGCAAGAGCCGGTCTCGCGCTCGCGACGGTGAACCAGCCGGCGATCCTGGTCGCAGACGAGCCGACCGGCGAAGTCGATTCCGCCAGCGAGGCCGTCGTCCTCGAGCTCTTCCGCGAACGCGCGCGCAACGGCGGCGCGAACCTCGTCGTCACGCACAGCGACGCTGTCGCAGCGATGGCCGACCGCGTGCTGCGCCTCGTCGACGGCAGGCTGCAGGATGGCTGAGCCGCTCGCCGTTGCCCTGGACGTCTCACGCACCTTCGGCACGGTTGAGGCGCTCCACCACGCGACCTGCGAGATCCACGAAGGCGATCGCATCGCCCTCGTCGGCCCGAGCGGGAGCGGGAAGTCCACGCTGCTGCAGCTCCTCGCCGGCATCGATGCGCCGACGACAGGCACGATCTCGTGGCCGGCTCTCGGCCCGCGCGAACGTCTACGTCCGGACAAGATCGCCGTCGTCTTTCAGGGACCGAGCCTGCTTCCGCCGTTGTCCGTCATCGAGAACGTCCGGCTGCCGGTGCTGCTACAGGGCGTTTCGGGAGAGGAGGCCATGTCGCGCGCGGAGGCGGCGCTGGCTACCTTCGGTGTGTCGCACCTGCGCGACAAGCTTCCTGAGGAGATCTCCGGCGGTCAGGCGCAGCGCGTCGCCATCGCACGCGCGATCGCGTCCCGGCCGGTTCTGCTGCTCGCCGATGAGCCGACGGGCCAGCTCGACTCCGGCACCGCGCAGGACGTCCTCTCCGAGCTGCTCGGTACTCTGGCCGAGCGAAGTGTTGCTGCCGTCATCGCGACCCACGATCCGCGCGTTGCGGAGCGCCTCAATGAGAAGTGGCAGATGAGCCACGGCGTGCTCAAGGCCGGTGCTGCGTGCTCTACCTGATCTGGCTGCGAGGCCTTTTGTTGCGACGCTGGCTTCGGCTCGCGGCGACAGTGATCGGCGTTGCAATACCGGTCGCCTTCGTCGCGGTGCTAGCGGGCTTCTTCGCCTCGACCCGCGCCCGCATGACCGAGCAAGCGATCGCCGACGTAGCGATCGACTGGCAAGTGCAGCTGTCCCCATCCGCCGACCCGCAGCAGGCGATCGCGGAGCTGGCGAAATCGCCCGGCTACAGGAACGCGCTCGAGGTCGGCTACTTCACCTCGCCTGGGTTCGAGTCGAACAGCGGCGACACCGTGCAGGTGACGGGGGCCGGCAAGGTGCTAGGACTGCCGAAGGGCTACCAGGCCGCCTTCCCGGCCGAGATCCGCGCGCTCGTCGGTCAGGGCAACGTGCTCCTCGCGCAGCAGACGGCGGCGAACCTGCACGCGCAGCCCGGCTCGATCGTCTCGATCAAGCGCCCCGGCATGTCGCCCG
>JBGQHA010000093.1:0-8425 GCA_041497735.1 Dehalococcoidia bacterium
GCCTTCGACGCTCGCCGCGGGCGCGGCGAGGTTGAACGTATCGGTGCAGCCGATCGGCGGGCTGATGTCGGCCATCGTCGCATCGAGGCTGCCGGTCGTGATGTCGGCCTGCGAGAGCCACTCACCCATCGGCAGGAACGCATGGCGGTAATCGCCGTAGTCGCGCTGCTTGGCGTACGCGCAGCGCGAAGGGATGATGTCGCCCGTCGAGCGCATGATGATCGGGTCGGGCGGCTGCACACCGAGCGACGCGCTGAGATCGTTTGCAACCGTGTGTACTGCGCCGTCGAACGACTTGTTGCCCAGCTCACGCGTCGATACCCATTCCTTCTGCGCGAGCGGATATGCGGCCATGTCGCCCCGCGCGAACACGATGTTCACGCCGTCGACCGTCAGGCTGCGCACGCGCGCATCGACGGCGTCCAGCGGTAGCAGGGCGATGGCGTTCGGATCGGCAGCCAGTTCAGCAGGGATCGCGTCGACCGCGACCGGCTCCGTAGCCGGCGTGACGTCCGGCCACCACTGCGCGAACGCAACCGGCGTATCGGCCGGCACGAGAACGCGCCGCCACTGGTCCGACCGCCCGGCCACCGCGTCGCCGAGATCCGCCATCGTGGTCTCGCGCGCCGAGCTGGGCAGCGGCACGGCCGCCACCCAGTAGCCGGCGACGAACGTCTTCGCGTCGCTCTTCTTCGAAGGCACACTGCTGACGAAGATGTCGCCGGCTGCAAGATCCGTCGTCGGCTCGACCGTCAGGTGCGTCTGCGCAAGCGAAGCCTGCGCGACGCCGAGCGCGCGCTCGGCAAACGCAGAGTCGGCCGCGATGTGCACGACTTTCGGCGCCGCGGAGGCGCCCCTGCACGCGGCGAGCACGACCGTCGACAAGGCCACGCCCAGCCAGCCAGCGACGAGAGCTTTTCGCACCCAGGCCCTCCCTGCCCTATCGCGCGCGAATGGCCAAGTATACCCAAGCGCGGGCGTCATAGTTCGGCAACGACTTCAGAACCGATCGGGCGTATCGTGGCTTTGAGGACAGGGACACGAAAGGAGTCCGAACATGAAGGCGCTACGAACCAAGCTCAACTCTCCGGTGATGCTCTTCGGCATCGCGCCGTGGGTGCTCGTGATCGTGATGTACGCCGCCGCTGCGACGCTGCACTATTTCGGCAACGGCGCGCTGTAGCACGCCCGTCGAGGAGGGTTGGAGCGGGGCCGTTCCTGTTCTACTGTGCGACGTTCCGCGGGCTCTCGGCCCCAGGCCGGCACTTCGGCGAAACGCACAAGGCACCGGGGATGCCGGGCTCGCCGAAAGCTGATCGGCGGACCGGCTACCCCGCGGTGAGGCGGCGCTGGATGGCGGCACGGGCGGCGTCGACGGTGACGCCTGCTTCGGTGAGGGCGGTGTGCGCCATCCCGTCGCCGGCGGCGAGCAGCCCGACGAGCAGGTGCTCGGTGCCGATTTGCTTGTGCTTCAACCGGCGGGCCTCGTCGACGGCGAGCGTCAGCGCTCTCTTCGCGCGCGGGGTCAAGGCGGGTTCGCCGGCGATGGGTGCGGAGCCGGGCGGCACGATCGTTCGCGCGCGTTCCGCGAGCACGCCGGCGTCGACGCCCAGAGCGCCGAGCGCCTGGCGCGCGACGGAATCGGGATCGCGCAGGAGGCCGAACAGGACGTGCTCGGTACCGACGTGGCCGTGGTTGAGGGCGTGCGCCTCATTGCGCGCAGCATACATGGTGGTGCGGGCGCGCTCGTCGAAGTGTGCCCATTCGGTATCCCGCTGTTTAAGTTGAGTTGTGTCTTGCACGGTTGATCCTCCTTTACATGCGTCTATTGTCTGTCGAACAATTGGTGCTGTCAAGGAGGCGGTGGTGGTCCGCAGCGCCGCTCTTCGTCCGCGTGGGGAAGGATAGTGCTGGAGCGGGGGACGGGACTCGAACCCGCGACATCCTGCTTGGAGCGCAATGCCGGAGCACGTCTGACGCTGTGAGGGCGAGTGTCGTTGAATCAATCCGCTGCCGTCCCGTGGTGCGCCATGACGGCCAGGGGATTGACAGCGGCATTAACTACATTGACACGGTTGAGCCATGTACCCCGATAGAGTCCAGCCATCGCGCGACACCGAGGCCGCATGGCACCCCCAATCGTTCACCTGTTGGCACCTACATAGAAGCAATTGTCGGCAAAACGGTTGATCCAAGACGGGGGTGGCGGTGAACTCCAGGGTAAGTGGGAGATGTAACCCGCTACGTAGTCAAGAATGAGCGTTGCGTCAGTGGACCCTAAGAGACAGTCGAGGTCCGCGTCAGCACGGTAACACCAGGGAGTCTGATTGAAGATGCCGTAGTACGAATAAGTCTGCATGACAAGTTGGGCATCGCGACTATCGATCACGCGTGAGCAGTCCGCATCGCCCCACGGCGGCAATGCTGACCGCTGGCCAGCAAATGAACCGGAGCCTTCGAGCCCCATATATTCCCAAGACCCAGTCACCCCATCGTCTCCTTCGGTGTGACCGGTAAAGGTCAGCGAGGTGACTGGGTCTGGATTCGCTGTGAGGCTAAAGTTGCCCGTGCTTTCATCTATCGATCCTCTCAGCACTGGTTGCTTTGAGAGAAGATTACTTTCGACACAATCTAAGACTACCGCTAGCCGTAACATGTGCTGATCCACATACGCAATGCAGTTGAATGAGCCTGGCAAGAGAGGATGGTCCAGCACCAGCGTCCACCCTCCTGAAAGGTCAACTGTGTCCTCCGCGCCCGTCTCGCCCGTACCGGCGAACAGGAAGATTCCCAACGCCACAAGCCATGTTGCTGTCGCTGCTAATCGCCAAGGCCTAGAGAGATTCAATATTATCACAATTGAGGAGAGACCCCGCGGCGGACTGTGAAGCGTGCCCGGCCAGCCTCCAAGTCTAGCAGACCTCGCGATCAATCGTGTGAACAACCTTAGCGCGGGCAGAACTGCTGGTCGCGCCGCGGACACGGCTGGCGGCGTGACATTGACAGCGGGCAATTGCCGGCGCCGTCGGGCCCGTGCTGCACTCTGTGATTCAAGGCTATTTCAGATTCGAAGTGCTGGAGCGGGGGACGGGACTCGAACCCGCGACATCCTGCTTGGAAGGATTACGCCGCGCGATTTGAATCCGTTTGAAGCTCCGAAGCCGCGTTTTGGCCCATCTTAGCACCCTATCTCCGAGGGGTCAGGCCACCTGCTTCCGAGTGACTCGCAGGCTACGATGTCGAGGACACTGCAACGAGCGGTCAGACGCGATTCTAGCACGCGGACTAATCGCGCTCAAGACCAGCCCATTACGCGTGCCAATGCACTTCGCACAGCGCCGAGCCTGTCCAGCGGATGGTCGCGTGGTGTTCCTTGTTAGGAGCCGCCCGGCGGACTGCCCGTTTCGGCGTGTCCAAGCGCAGCGCCGTCTTCCTCAAGAGTTCTCGCGAGCGCCTCTAATGCCTGACGATGGCCCCTCCGGTGGCGTCGCGTTGCATCGCCCCTACTCCGCCCGGAACTCCACCGTCTTGTGCGTACCATCACAGAACGGCTTGTTCGCGGAATGCCCGCAGCGGCAGAGAGCGATGCGCGCGTCTTCGCGAACCACATTCCCTTGCGAGTCGACGATCCTTACCTTGCCGCGCACGAAGAGTGGTCCGTTAAGGCGAGGCTGCACCGACGTTCCCTCGACCGCTTCCTCTTGCTCGCCTCCGTCTAGTCGTTGGAAATGAAGCGCCCCGGTCGGGCAGGTCATCACCACCTGCGCGATCTCGTCGGCGGAGGCGGCGTCTATCGAAACCCAGGGACGCCGGCCGACATCGAATACCTGCGGCAGGCCTATGAGGCAGTTCGCCGTATGGATGCAATACTCAGGCTCCCAAGAGACAACGATCTCGTCGTTGCGGTACTCGCGAGCGACGGCCGGGCTCTTTCGTTCGCCTTCTTCCATTGTTTGCTCTCCTTGTCGGATCTTGAGCAGCTTCTTCCGGAGGGGTAGGCCCTCTGCTACCGGATGACTCGCAGTCACAGCGTTGACGACGCTGAGACGAACGGCCGGGGATGTTCTAACACAACCTCACGGCCGGCGCTTCACTCCAACCGCACTTCTTAGCCCAGCTTTGGGATGCGCCTCGTTAGCTCGGCCCAAGATTCGGCAACGAGCGAGTCACGGATCAGCGGTTTCATGGTGGCGAACCGTTCCTCTGGCATCAGATCCATCCAGACCCGCGTCAGGGTTTCGCGATCGTCTTGCTCCAGCAGGCGCATGATCCAGTCCACAAACTTAGGCAGTATCTCCGGCGGCAACTTGCTAGACATATGCCCGACAATCGGGGCTTGCTCGGCCTGGGTGATGCGCTCACGCAGGATTGGGTAGAGGTGGACATCTTCCTTGTACAGATGGATCCTCAGGTGGGCCCAGAGCGCAGCAGTGGCCCGCGCCGCAACCAGTTCGTCCGGCGCACCCAGGATCTTCTCTAGTCCGTCAGTCATCATGTCCAACTCGTCATGGTCGATAGCGTAGGCCTTCGCAACGAGCGGAGCCACCTTTTCGATCGCCGGAAACACCGCCTCCTCCTCGCCCTCTGCATGGGAGATGAGGAGCTGGCTGTGGAATTTAAGTCTGTCTAACACGGGCGAGAGATCACCGCCATGCTTGGCGACCTTGTAGGCGGCTTGGTCGATCTCCGTCATGTCCCGCCGGAACGCATTGTGGATCACAGTTATGGCATCGAGCGGTGCTGGCATGGGTAGTTGCCTCTTTCGATAGAATACTGGGCTTCGAGAGTAACACAGATCTTTTGGAGGGACCCAATCACGATCGCCACTTACGTGGGCCTATTCTAGGCTCGCAGGAGCTGTCGTGAACTTCGATAATGACCATCAGCTTGCGGGGCTTATGCTCACGAAATCGAATCTACCTGAGCTGCTGTGGCAGACGACTCGAATCTAACGCTGGTAGGGATGAACATCTGCCTCCACGAAAAACGCCGCCCAAACAGCGGCCATCGGGGTCAGAAAGTGAATCTGGAGCGGGGGACGGGATTCGAACCCGCGACATCCTGCTTGGAAGGCAGGAGCTCTACCACTGAGCTACCCCCGCTCGAGGGGAAGCCAAGCGCATTCTACCAAACGCCGCCGCTCTGCCAGCCGCTCTACGTTCCCGCTAGCCGTTTGACGATCGGCGCCGTCTGCTCGAACAGGTCGCCCGAGAAAACGATGTACGAGAAGCCGTACTTCTCGCGCCGCGCCTGCAGGTCGTCGACGATCTGATCGACGCTGCCCGCGAGCACGTGCGGCGATTCGAGCACCTCCGCCGGCGTCAGGTTGAACCCGCCCGCGACGCGCTCGGCGAACGCCATGCGGTCGTCCGTCACGGCGGTGACGAAGACCGTCACGTTGAGCTCCAGCTCGTCGAAGCGCGCGCCGGCCGCTTCCCGGATCCACGAGATCTTCTCTTCCGTCGCGACCGCGCTCCCCGTCTGCGCGACGGTCGGGTTCACCACGCCCTCCGCGAGCGAGAAGTTGACGCCCACGATGTCCGCTTCGCGCGCGGCGAAGCGCAGGACGCGCTTGCCGCCGCCGCCGATCAGGATTGGCGGACGGGGCCGCTGGATCGGCTTCGGCAGGCCGTTGTGGTTCGTGATCGTGTAGTGCTTGCCGGAGAACGAGAACGGCTCGTCGCCGAAGAGGCCCTTGATGATCGCGACGCCCTCCTTCAGCCGCTCGATACGCACGCCCGGCGGGTCGTGCGCGATGCCCGACTGCGCGTAGTCGCTCGTCATCCACCCCGCGCCGATGCCCGCCTCGAGCCGCCCGCCGGAGAGCACGTCGATCGTCGCCAGCTCCTTCGCCAGCACCAGCGGATGGCGGTAGTCGTTGTCGAACACCAGCGTCCCCACGCGCAGCGACGTCGTCGCGTCGGCGGCGGCCATCAGGGCCGGCGATGGTGCGAGCTGGTCCTCGAAGTGATCGGGCATGAACAGCGTCGAGAAGCCAAGCGCTTCGATGCGGCGCGCCTTCTCAGCCCACGCATTGGCGTCGGGTGCGCGTGAGGTCTGGATGCCGAACCGGAACTTGCGGGCCATCGTTCGTCCTTTCGTTGTCGAGCGCGAAGAGACCTCGCCAGCATACGGCGCAACGCAGCGCGACTCAAGAATGAGGCTGATCTACGGCGGACAGAAGCGCGTGACGAGCCGCGGCTGCTCGAATACGCAGGCGGAGAGATACGTCTCGCACGTGCCCGCACGGGTGCAGCCGTCGAGCTGCCCCTTGCACGTCACGAGCCAGTTGACGCTGTACTGGATCGCGTAGCATGTCGACGGTTCGATCGTGTACGCCGCCTCCTGGTTGTTCGCCATCCATGCGATGCCGAGGACCGTGGCGTCCGCCGCGCTGAGGTCGGTCGAAAGCACGGCAGTCGGTGCGGCCTCCTCTTGACTCACAACGGGCGGCGCCGCAGCCAGCCGCGGCGGCGGGCCGTTGTCGACCTCGACGAAGCGCGCCGGAAGGAGATAGTCGAGCGGGTTCACGGGACGCCCGTTCTGCCGGATCTCGAAGTGCAAGTGCGGACCGGTCACGTATCCCGTGTCGCCCGAGAGCGCGATCACCTGGCCCTGGTTGACCTGATCGCCGGCCTTCACCAGGAACTTGCTGAGATGCCCGTACACCGTCGACCAGCCCTGGTCGTGAGCAATGACGATGTAGTTGCCATAGGAACAGCAGGGATCGCCACCGACGAAGTACACCGTGCCATCGCGAGCGGCGCGGATCTCGCTGCCCACGCCCGCAGCGATGTCGATGCCCGTCGGATGCCGCGCCGTCATCCCCTGCGAAACGTACCCGTCGGCGGGCCAGACAAAGAGCTGGTTCTCGGTCGGTAACACCGCAGTCGGCACCGTCAGCGGCACTGACGACTCGCTGAGCACGGCTCGAGCAGCCGCCGACGCGGGCACGGTCGTTACCGGGAGCGATGCAGGTGGCGCTGCACCCGCGGACGAGCCGTGCACCGCGATGCAGGTAGCCGAGAGCACGATCGCCCCCACGCCCAAAGGCGCAGCGATCAGGCTCAAGACGAGCCACAGCTTGAGTCTGCGGGGAAGCTGCATCACCGTTATAGATGTTCGGCAGCCAGACGCAGCGGCTTTGCTGTCAGATTCGAAATCGCCGCCCGCAGATTCGAATGGGAGGCTCGGGCTGGTGTCCCCGCCAGGCTCGTCGAAAGGCGAGCTAGCCCGCGTCTTTGGGGCTCCTTAACCTCGTAGCCGAGGCCTCTCTGTACGCCTTTTGGAAGAGCTAGCGTTTATGAACTCCGCGCACCGCTCGAGATCTCGCTCTCACCAACGGCGTGCGCGTACGGCATCGCCGCGGAGCTGAACGAGACGCCTATGTTGCCGGCGGCGTCGAGCGCGATCAGCCCGGCGGGCGCATCGAAGTGTCGCTGAAACAGCGCGATACCCGCGCCGCACGCCGCTTGCGGCTCCGCCCCATCGCCGATCAGGTCGGCAACGTGCTTGCTCAGGACAAGCTTCATGGTCGCCTCGCCGGCGCCGGTCGCGGCCACCGTGGCCGTAGCGTTCGCATATGCGCCGCACCCAACGAGCGGAGTGTCCCCGACGCGCCCCGGGCGCTTGCCCGGGATACCGCCCGTCGACGCGGCGACCGCCAAGTTCCCATGCATGTCCACGGCGACCGCACCGACCGTATCGCCGGGCGCTGCTGAACGCTCTCCGACGATCAGCTCCGACGGATCGCAGCGCGGAACGCCGATCGAGTCCGCGAATCGCGACGCGCCTTCGCCGGACAGCAAGGCGTGCCGGCCATCGATCAGCACGTGGCGCGCGACGCGTATCGGATGCAGCACGCGAGTGATCCCCGCGACGGCACCGAGCGCAAGCGTCGCGCCGTCCATGATCAGCGCGTCCATCTCAATGTCGCCGTCGGTGGTCGTGCAGCTGCCGCGTCCGGCGTTGAGCACCGGAGCGTCCTCGAGAAGGCACACTGCGCGCTCCACAGCATCGAGCGCGCTGCCGCCGCTGAGCAAGATGCGCTGCCCGTCGCGCGCAGCCGCCTCGCACGCAGCGACGGCGTCGGGGAGCCGCGCCGCGCTCTCGCGCCAGCCCGCACCTCCGTGTACCACGATCGCGCCGACGCTCACCTGCCCCGTCGCTCCGTCGTTGCGTATGTGCCGCCAACGAGCTGCGCCGGGTCTTCATCGTCTTCGGGAACCCGTTCGGCCATGCCGGGCGGAAAGCGATGGATGAAGAGCGTTGCCACAACCGCCAGCGCGGCCATCACCACAACGACCAGAAAGATCACTCGAAAGAGGCTGAGCTCCGACGTCCCGCCGTGCCCGCTCAGCACGCCACCCAGCACACCCGCCCCGATGATGCTCCCGACATAGCGCATCATGGAACTCGTGCCCGC
>JBGQHA010000094.1:0-8403 GCA_041497735.1 Dehalococcoidia bacterium
CCATGGCGTATCGACGGGAGCAGACCGCTGGAGTACATCTACCACGGGGGTAGCTTTGCCTTGCAACTCCAGCGGCAGGTGGGCGCGGCCAACGCTTGGCGCGCGACGATGCGCGACGAGCACCACAACTTCGTCGCCGCCGTCAGCGCGCGCGGCGAGGTGGTGCTGCGGGAGAGCGGGACGGAACGCAGATGGCAGGTGGTCATGGACGGCTCCCGTCTGATCGTCGAATCTCCCAGGCATCGCTATGTGCTAGGCCGTCCGGACCTGGTAGCCACGGGCGCTTCGCTCGCGGGATCGGCCGGTGCATCAGGCGTCGTAAAGGCGCCGATGCCGGGGGTGGTGACACGCATCCTTGTCGCCGAGGGCGGGCGCGTGGCGGCCCGGCAACCGCTGCTCGTGCTGGAGGCGATGAAGATGGAACACATCATCGAGTCAAATGTGGACGGCGTGGTCACAAGGATCGCCTGCCGCGCCGGACAGAAGGTCGGCGACGGTGACGTGTTGATTGAGCTCGAACCCCTCCCGGGACGTGACCATGCGATTCCCTAGCACAGTGACGATCACCGAAGTTGGCCCGCGCGACGGCCTCCAGAACGAGGCGCTGTTCGTGGCGACCGAACAGAAGATCGAACTGATCGAGCGGCTGGCGGCGACCGGCATGAGGCGGATCGAAGCGGCATCGTTCGTGAGCCCCAAGGCGATCCCGCAGATGCGCGACGCCGCCGATCTGATGGCCAGACTGCCACGCCGGCCCGGCGTCACCTACGTCGCGCTCGTGCCGAACGCCGAGGGCGCGCGCCGCGCCATCGCTGCGCGGGCCGGCGAGCTCGCGACGGTCCTGTCTGCCAGCGAGACGCACAACCGGCGGAACGTGAACCGCTCGATCGACGAGTCGCTTGTCGAGATCGAGATCGTCGCCGGCCTGGCGGCCGAGGCCGGCCTCCCGTGGGCCGGCTATATCTCGACCGCGTTCGGCTGTCCCTACGAGGGCGCGGTGCCGCTGGAACGCGTCGTCCGCATCGCGCGGCGGCTGCGCGGGCTTGGCGCCTACGCCATCGCCCTGGGCGACACGATCGGGGCCGCCAACCCCCGGCAGGTCTCTGAACGCGTGCGCGTTCTCCAGCAGGCGCTGCCCGGTACTCCGCTCCGGATGCATTTTCACGACACGCGCGGCACGGCGCTGGCGAACGTTCTGGCTGCCCTCGAGGCCGGCGTGGACAGCTTCGATGGCTCGGTAGGCGGGCTGGGAGGCTGCCCGTACGCTCCCGGCGCGGCGGGCAACGTGGCCACCGAGGACGTCGTGTACATGCTGCGCGAGATGGGAATCGACACCGGCGTCGACGTAGCGGCGCTGGTCGACACCGCTCGCTGGGTGGAGGAACTCGTCGGGCGCCGGCTTCCGGGGCGCGTGAAAGACGCGGGCGCCCTGGCTCGCACGAAGACACATGATCGATAAGGTGTTCCCCTCGCCGGACGACGCGATCCACGATGTCTTCGACGGCGCGGCCATCATGTTCGGCGGCTTTGTCTCCGCCGGCTCGCCGAGCAACTTGATCTTGGCGCTGCAGCAACGCCGGACGAAGCGCATTATTGCGATCGCCAACAACATCGGCCTCGGCGACAAGCTCGATGTCCTCTGCGAACAACATCAGATTGCCAAGGTCATCGCCACCTTTGCCATTCGCGCATCCGGCAAGCGCCAAAGCCTGTTCGAGGAACAGTATCATCGCGGCGAAGTGGAACTCGAGCTGGTGCCTCAGGGCACGTTCGTCGAACGTATCCGGGCCGCCGGGGCGGGTATCGGTGCTGTGCTCACCCGCACTGGCCTCGGAACGGTCGTTCAGGAAGGAAAGCAAGTCCTGACCGTGGATGGGGTTGACTATCTGCTGGAGAAACCGCTTCGCGCCGACTTCGCCTTCGTCAAGGCCTGGAAGGCCGACCACCTCGGCAACCTCGTCTATCGCATGGCGGGCCGCAACTTCAACCCCGTCATGGCGATGGCGGCGGAGGTGGTGATTGCCGAGGCCGAACACGTCGTCGAAACGGGAGAGCTCGACCCGGAACGTGTCGGGACGCCGGCGGTCTACGTCGACCGGGTAGTCGAGTGCAAGCCGTTGCAGATTCGCTGGTATGGGTGAGAGCGACGTGATCGGGTTGAGCCGCGAGCTCATCGCACTTCGTGTGGCGCGAGAGCTGCGAGAGGGCATGGTGGTGAACCTGGGCATCGGCCTCCCGACGCTCGTCGCCAGCTTCCTCCCTCCGGACATCCAAGTTTTGTTCCAGGCAGAGAACGGGATCTTGGGCTACGGCGGGCTCAGTGAAACGGACTTCGATCCAGACCTGATCAACGCTGGCGGCCAGCCGGTCACGCTGCTTCCCGGAGCCAGCTTCTTCGATAGCGCAGCGTCCTTCGCGATGATCCGGGGCCGCCACGTCGATGTGGCCGTGCTCGGAGGCCTGGAGGTGTCGGAGAAGGGAGACCTGGCGAATTGGTATCTGCCGGCGCGCGGCGGCGGTTCCATCGGCGGCGCGATGGACCTGGCGGTCGGCGCCCGCCGGCTCATCGTCGCGATGAGCCACACTGCGCCTGACGGCCGGCTGCGTATCCGAACACAGTGCGAGTACCCGTTGACCGCGCCGGGCGTCGTCGACCTTATCGTGACGGACCTGGCGGTGATCGAAGTCCACCCGAACGGCCTGTTTCTGACGGAAGTCGCTCCCGGCGTTCCACCCGACCTGGTCGACGCGCGAACCGAGCCGATCATGCAGCATTCGCCTATGCTCAAGGAGATGGCGCTATAGGTTGGAAGACACGCAGGCCGGCCTAGTTGCCGAAGTCCCATCCCTGACCCGCGTGGTAGCACTTGAGCACGTTCTTGGCGATCAGGATCTTGTGCACGTCGTCGGGGCCGTCGGCGATTCGCAATGTCCGCGGCCTTCGTACATTCCAGCGAGTGGGAGGTCCCTCGACACGCCGGCCGCGGCCCACACCTGAATCGCGCGATCGACCACACGGTGATACGCTGCCGGCACAAAGACCTTGATCGCCGAGATGTCAGTGCGCGGATCCACGCCGCCCTCGATCTTTTCAGCCGTGTGGATCGTTATGAGCCGCGCGGCCTGGATGTCAATGTACGAGTCCGCGATGAAGCCCTGCATGAACTGCTTGGTCTCCAACAGCCCGCCGTGTACCTCGCGGGTCATCGTGCGCTCCACCATCAGGGTCGAAGGCGCGCCACATCTGCCCGATCGAGTTCATGCAGTGAAAGATGCGGCCGGCCCCGAGCCGGTCCTGTGCCGCCTGGTGTCCTGTACCCATCTCGCCTAGTTGGTTCGTCACCGGCACGCGCACGTCGTCGTAGATAATCTCGCAGTGGTCGCTGTCACGACCCCACACCGGAACGCTCCGCACAATGGTCACGGCGGCTGTATCCTTCAGGACGATGATCTGTGTCATCTTGCCGTTGCGGTCGGCCGGACCATCGGGATCTCTGCAACACACAAGGACGGTCAGGCCAGCGCCGACGCCTGATACTCCCCGAAGGTTCGTCGCATCACGCCGCAGATCTCGCCCAGCGTGCAATAGGCGTGCGCCGCCTCAAGCAAGTACGGCATGAGATTGTTTGCGCCGGTGCAGGCATCCTCCAGCCGACGCAGGCATGCTTCGGCTCTCGCGCCGTCGCGCTCCGAGCGCACCCGACAGAGCCGTTCGACGTGCCGCCGCTCACCCGCTGGGTCCAGTTCCAGCACCTGAATGTCGGCCGGCTGGTCATCCACGTACTTGTTGACGCCGACGAGAATCCGCTCGCCGCAGTCCACCTCGCGCTGGTACCGGTATGCCGCGTCAGCGATCTCGCGCTGAAAGAAGCCCTGTTCGATGGCTGCCAGAACCCCGCCCTGCGCCTCGATGCGCTGGAAATACTCGTTGCACTCACGCTCAAGGTCACTGGTCAGCCGCTCGATCACGTAGCTTCCGCCCAAGGGGTCGGCGGTGTCGCTAACCCCCGTCTCGTGAGCAATGATCTGCTGGGTACGCAAGGCCAGCAACACCGCAGCCTCGCTCGGTAGAGAGATCGCCTCGTCCAGTGCATTCGTGTGGAGCGACTGAGTCCCGCCGAGCACAGCGGCCAGCGCTTGGAAGGCCGTGCGGACCACGTTCAGCATCGGCTGCTGTGGGTAGAGGCTGCAGCCCGCGGTCTGCGCGTGGAAGCGCAGCCACCACGATCGAGGGTCGCGGGCAGCGAAGCGCTCGCGCATCACCCGCGCCCAGATCCGCCGCGCCGCGCGAAACTTGGCGACCTCCTCCAGGAAGTCGTTGTGGCAGTTGAAGAAGAAGGAGACGCGAGGGGCGAAGTCGTCGATGTCCAGGCCGCGCTCGAGCGCCCAGCGTACATACTCGATGCCGTTGGCCAGGGTGAAGGCCAACTCTTGGGCGGCCGTGGCACCCGCCTCGCGGATGTGATAGCCGGAGACGCTGATCGTGTTCCAGACAGGCAGCTCGCGTGTCCCGAACTCTATCGTATCCGTCACCAACCGCATCGCGGGTCTCAGCGGGAAGATGTACTCGTTTTGCGCCGTGTACTCTTTGAGGATGTCGTTCTGGAGTGTGCCGCGCAGCGACGCTCGTGACACGCCCTGCTTCTCCGCGGCGGCGATATACATCGCCCAGATGACAGCAGCCGGCGAGTTGATGGTCATCGACGTCGAGACGCGTTCGAGCGGGATGTCCGAGAAGAGGATCTCCATGTCAGCCAGAGAAGAGACGCAGACGCCGCAGCGACCGAACTCGCCGGCCGCGACCGGATCGTCCGCGTCGTATCCCATCAAGGTCGGCAGGTCGAAGGCAACCGAGAGCCCGGCCTCTCCCTCGTCCAGCAGGTATCGGAAGCGTTGGTTGGTCTCTTCGGCGCTGCCGAAGCCGGCGAACATCCGGATCGTCCACAGCCGTCCCCGATAGCCCGTTGGGTGAATGCCGCGCGTGAACGGATACTCACCTGGGAACCCGACGTCACGGAGATAGTCGGTATCGGTAACGTCGGTGCGATCGTAGATGCGTCCGAGCGGCCGCCCGGACGCCGTGGTGAACTGCGGCCCCCGTTCGCTCGCCGCCGACGTCGCTGCCTCCCAGCGTTGTCGCGCCTCCGCGAGAGCCTCTACGTCGTCGGCTGTCATCGTGCTGCTGGCCCGAAGGGCGGTTCGCGCTCCTCCCTTAGAACACGGTATCGCCGCGCAGGAGCTGCCGCGCGATCGTCCTGCGCTGGATCTCCGCCGTGCCGTCGGGGATGCGCAGCGTCCGAGCGATCCGGTAGCCCTCCTGGAATTGCAGTTCGCTGGAGAGCCCCATGCCACCGTGAACCTGAATGGCGCGGTCCAGCACCCGCTCCGCGGATTCCACGCAGTAGGCCTTCGCGATGCTGATCTCCTTGACCGGCATGCGCCCGGTGGCAGGCGACGCGTCCACAAGCTGTGCCGTCTTCAGCGCGGTCTGTTTGGCCGTAAAGATATCGATCGCGGACTCAGCGAGCATGAACTGGATCGCCTGGTGTTCCGCCAACGGCTGGCCGAACGTCTTGCGCCCCTTCGCGTACTCCAAGCAGCGGTCCAGCGCCCATTCCGCCATGCCCAGGCACCCCGCCGCGATGGTGAGGCGGCCCTCCGAGATGCCCAGCATGCCGATTAGGAAGCCCTGGTCCACCTCTCCCATGACGTGGTCGTTCGGCACGCGCACCTCATCGAGCGTGATAATGCCGCAGTCGCTGGCAGGATGGCCCATCACAGGAAGAACGGTGGGCACGCCGTATCCCTCCGATTTGGCGTCCACGAGAAAGCACGTGATCCCGCCCCTCCGTTTCGCGACAAGATCCGGGTTGGTAACGGCGAACACCGAGGCGTAGTCCGCGTAAGGGGCGTTGGTGATCCACTGCTTGGTCCCGCTGATCACCCACTCGTCACCGTCGCGCTGCGCCTTGGACTTCAGTCCCCAGACGTCCGAACCGGCATCCGGCTCAGTGAGGCCAAAGCACACGGTCTTCTCACCGGTGAGGAGCTGTGGAAGCACATCGCGCCGGACGCCCTCGCCGGCCTTGAGGAACATGTGCGACGGCCCGTCTACGAAGCTGGCGAGGATGGGCATGGTCAGGAAGCCGTTCGACCAGCCGATGAGCAGCCGGCCGGGGCCGTAGCGGCGGTAGATCGCCTCGAGCACCAGCACCGCCACCTCGAACGGCGCGCCGCCGCCGCCCAGCTCCGTTGGCGCGAGCAGCGTGTAGAAGCCGGCTTCCGCCGACTTGCGCCGCACCGTCAGGCGCGCCGCCGCGATCTCGTCCACGAGCCGCCCGTTTTCTTTGAAGAGCTTCCGCTCACTGGCCAGCAGCTCACGGTACCGTTGCTCCAACGGCAACACTTCGGCATCAATGAAACCGAACAGGCCGTCGATAATGCCCTTAGCCAGTGTCTGCGCGTTATCAACGTTCATCGCGTTGGTCATGCCTTCTCCTTCCTGGCCAGGTGCCCTGCGGGCAGCCCCGGATGACTATTGTACACCGTTGTCACGTCCGTCCGCCGCGGACGCCACATTCCGCGAGCGGCCTACGCGCATACGTCGCTCGCGCAGCCGCAGATCCCTTGCGGCGGTATTGATCACGCGCGGCCTTTGGCAGCCATGTGGCTCTGTTGTTACGCACGGGGTAAGGCGTACAGTCCTGAGGGAGAGCAACAGATATCTTCATCGCGAAGCAGGACTCGAGGGGAAGAACGATGAGGAAAGAGCGATGGCCGTCGTTTAGCTGGCTGGCCGCGGGCGGTGCTGCCCTCGGCGCAGTGGGCCTGGGGACGGTCTGGACGCTCCTCCGGCGCAGTCTTCCGCAGACCAGCGGCAGACTGCGACTGCGGGGACTCCACGGGCCCGCCGAAGTCCTCCGCGACCGTTGGGGCGTCCCGCACATCTACGCGGAGGACGTTCACGACCTGTACTTCGCTCAGGGGTTCTGCCACGCTCAGGACCGCCTGTGGCAAATGGAGTTCAACCGCCGGCTGGCCTCGGGCCGCCTTGCGGAGGTCCTCGGCGCGGCGGCGCTGGACGTGGACCGCCTCATGCGACGCGTTGGGCTCCACCGCGCCGCTCGACGCGATGTCGAAACCGCCGACGCCGAGACGCGCGCCCTCTATGATGCCTACGTGGCAGGCGTCAATGCGTTCCTCAGCCTCGGGCGGCCGCTTCCTCCGGAGTTCTTGATCCTCCGCCTTCGCCCCGATCCGTGGCAGCCCGCCGATACCGCGCTCATGGGGCGCCTCATCTCCTTCGGCCAGGGAGTGAACTGGGACACGGAGATCGCCCGGCTGCGCATGGTCGAGGCGGTTGGGCCCGAGCTCGCTGCGCAGCTTGACCCGGGCTATCCCGCCGACATGCCCGTCGCCGTACCTCCGGGAGGGACGGCGGCGGCGCCGCTCGCCCAGCCGTCCGGCGATTTCGCCGGTCTGGCCCAGGCCCTGGGCGTGGGACTGCGCGGCGGAAGCAACAACTGGGCCGTTGATGGGACAAAGTCCGCGAGCGGCCGCCCGCTCCTCGCGAGCGACCCTCACATTCCCCCGACCATGCCCTGTACCTGGTACGAGATCCACCTCACGTCGCCGGACCACAGCGTCGCGGGCGCCTCCCTGGTCGGCATGCTGGGCGTAGCCATCGGCCACAACGACCGCATCGCTTGGGGGATCACGAACGGCATGGTCGATACGGCCGACCTCTACGTCGAGCGGGTGGACGAGGCGCATCCGCAGCGGTACGAGTACGACGGCCGCTGGGAGGAAGGTGAGCTCCTACGCGAGGAGATCAAGGTGCGGGGCCGGGCCACGCCGGTGGTCGAAGAGGTCCTGATTACACGGCACGGGCCGGACATCGGGCCGGCCCTTGCGGGCGAGGCGCGTCACCTGACGCTACGGAGCATCGCCCTCGAGGGCCGGGGGCTGGTGGGGCCCGGACACCACCTGAGCCAAGCCGGCGACTGGGAATCGTTCCGGGCGGCCCTGCGCGAGTGGGAAACGCTGGCCATGAACTTCGTGTACGCCGACGTCGACGGCAACATTGGCTACCAGCTCGGCGGCCGTGTGCCTATCCGAGGTCGCGGCCGGGGTCTCCTGCCCGCTCCCGGCTGGGATCCCGCGTATGAATGGGTCGGGACGATCCCGTTCGACGACCTGCCTAACGCGTACAACCCGCCGGCCCATTTCGTCGCCAGCGCCAACGCGAAGATCGTCGGCGACGACTACCCGCACTACCTGAGCAGCGACTGGGCGGACGGCTACCGCCATCAACGCATCGCCGATGTCCTGTCCGAAGGGGAGGCGCTGACGCCGGAAGACATGGTGCGCCTGCAGGTAGATGACCTGTCGCTGCCCGCCATC
>JBGQHA010000095.1:0-8370 GCA_041497735.1 Dehalococcoidia bacterium
AACGCCTCGACCAGCGCCTCGCCGTCCCGCTCATCGAAGGTGATGTCCGGGAGGGAGAGGTCTCCCCCACCCCGACCTCCGGTCACCCCTCTCCCTCGGCGAAGGAGAGGGGCCGGGGGTGAGGGAGCGTCGGCCTCTTCTACGTCTTCTTCGTCGTCCTCATCCACGTCGTCATCCTCATCTTCCTCAGCGGCCTCTTCGCCGGCGGTGAACCGAGCCAGGTCGAGGACGCTCATCGCCGCTTCATCGGCGGGGTGGTCGACGCTCGCCTCGACCGTGATCACGTGGGAGAGCTCCTTGTCTTCGCAGACGAGCATCAGGTAGAAGCTCGTGCCGTCTGAGATATCCGAGTCGCCGGCGTTGCGGAGCACCGCGTCCAGGTTGTCCTCCGCGCCAGCCTCCGGGTCGGAGTGGATCTCCTCGTCGTCGACGAAGAGCGATACGGCGCTCCGGATACCGGCCTTGCGAAAGGCGCTGATCACGCGCGACAAGAACTCGTCGAGGCCGATCGGCTCCTCGGTGCGCGCCTCCTGAAACAGCGGGCCGATGCCGCCCGCCTTGTAGTCGATGGCGCCCTGCAGGTCCGCTTCCAGCAGCCCGACGAACGTCATCGCGCGCTACCGGACCGGGTAGGCGACTTCAGTTCGCCACTTCGCCGGGTCGGGCTCCGCTGTCGGGTCGGTCCAGTAAACCTCCAGCGGCACACCTATGATGGCGCGCCCTTGCACGTCGACCCACGCGCGAACGGCCTCGTGCGCGCCGCGCACCTGGTCGTACGGGCCGGTATGCCAGCTCACGGCTGCGTTGCCAGCGGGAAGCTCGCTACAGATGACGCGCTCGTTGCCCGCGAATGGCGCCGGCACAGGCGTACCGATCTCGAGCTCTGCACCCGGTTGCCAGATCGTGCGCGCGTACGGCGGGCCGGACGGATGAGCGCTGGCACCGGCAAGGAACGTCACAAGCTCCTGGATCAGCTGGCCTATGATGTTGACTTGTCCATCCGGCACCTTCGTCCGGATCACGGCCACCGTTTGTGCCGGCCGTTGCTCAAGCTTCACTTCATACGTCATCGCTGGTCCCCCTACGACCGCCTGGCCGCCGCTTCCGCCGCCTCGAGCCGGCGCAGGAACTCCTCGTTAACGTAGAGCTGGCCGGCCTCGTCCGTCCGGAAGAGTGCGAGGACATCGTAGCCGCGCGAGCGCAGGCCGTCGCCGCCGCCCTCGTGCCGCTCAAGCAGCACCGCGATGAGGACAACCTTGGCGCCCAGCTCTTCGACCGCGTCGATCGCCTTCTGAACCGACCCGCCGGTCGTTATCGCATCCTCGACGATCGCGACGCGGCGGCCCTCGGTCACCAGCGGCGCATCGCCGCCCGACTCGTCGGCGTACGGCTCCACGACGAGGTCGCGCGCGCCGTGTTGCTTCTGTTCCTTCCTCACGACGAAGACCGGCAGGTCCCGCCCGCGCGACAGCGCCGCCAGGCCGACGGCGCAGGCCATCGGCACCGCCCCCAGCTCCGGCCCGCCGACCGCCTCCGCGCCGGACGCGAGCACGACATCGGCGAGCGCTTCGCCGATCAGTCGCAGCGCCGAGGGACGTAGGGTGATCCGCTTGCCGTTGTAGTAGTAGTTGCTCTTCCTGCCGGAAGATAGCGTGAAGTCGCCGTATCGCACGCAGTGTCGCTGCATCAGTTCGCGTAGTTGTTCGATGTTCTCGCGTGACATGCCGCCTCGTTATAGCCAATCGTGCAGTCGCCGCGCTCGTGCTGCGTCCAGCGAAATACGTTTCCGCACTCGCAGGTCAGTCGCACACCCTAACCGAAGCCTGACGCTCCACTTCTGAAGCTTCTGGCATTTGTCACATCGGTCGTCCTTATGTTCGGGAATCGTATTGCGGCGCACCTGTGCTTCTCAGGGAACTCCCCCATAACAGCGTGCCGAAACTGGGTTGATTGTACTTCCCCCCTCCCGCATGCTTCGCCCTTGTGTGCGGGGTGGGACCCTCACGAGACCCAGCTTGAGGAGGACCGGGCTCTATGCTGTTCTCAAAAGGCGCTTCTGGCGCCGGAAACTACGCGCTGGCCTCTACGGCCGCCGCGGCGGTGCTCAGTCAGCTCCGCCAGGCGTACCCGTTGTCTATCGAAGCGCCGCAGTTCGCAACGCGCGCCCGCACGGCCGTCGTGACGCGCGACTGGCTGGGCGGCCTACCGTCGTCGCTCGCGCGCCAGGCGCTCATCGCCGCTGCCCTCGCGTCGATCGTGCTCGCGCTCGCGGTCACGTTGCCCGCCTGGGCAGCGTTCCACACCGGCAGCTCGATAGCGTCGCGCACGGCGCTGCACAGCTCCGCCGGCACGACGAGCACCAGCTCGATGCGAACCGCCGACCTCAGCGCCGGCACGTTCGTCGGTCAGATCCCGTTCGTTGAGCAGATCCGATATTTCGATAGCCTGACCTCTTCGCAGCCGGCCGCAGCAGCCTTCGTTCAGGGCGCCCGCGAGGCCTCGGTCATGAGTTATCTCCAGAACGTCGGCACCGCTGTCGCGCTGCCGTACCTGAGCAGCGCCGTCGAGAGCAAACACCAGATCGATGCCTGGAACGCCGCCGTGCTGGAAGCGCAGCGCGAAGCGCAGGTGCAAGCCGCGCGGCAGGCGGCAACGCAAGCCGCCGCAAGCCACGCGTGGGAGGCGCCACCGGTCGCGCACGGCACCGGCCTCGCTTCAACCGTGACGTTCTACGCGTGCGTTGGGAACGGCTTCTGCGGCAACATGGCGAGCGGCCAGCGGCCCTTCCCGGGCGCCGCCGCCTGCAGCTCTAACCTTCCGATGGGCACGCGCTTTGTCATCGCCGGCGACCCGAACAACACCGTGTTCACCTGCCTCGATCGCGGGGCGCTCTCGCCGACCTGGGTGGACGTCTGGTTCTACGACGCCGCCGATGGTTGGTCCTGGCAATCCAACGTCGGGACCAGCAGCGAGATCACGATCGTCCAGTAGCGCACCATACACGACACATGCAGAGCGGCGAACGTGTTGTTCGCCGCTCGCTTGTTTGTCCTCGGCTCGCTGTTATGTGTGCAGGCTGTTGCGCTGAACGGGGACGCTAGCGCGCGACCGCTCCGGGCGCGGGCGCAGCAGTCAGCGACGGGGGCGGACGCGCCGGCTCTTCTCGGCCGTCTCGGAGCCAGCAGTAGATCAGGCCTATCAGCGACGGCGGGATGAGGAAGAGCGCCGTCACTTGGGGCGTGGTGAGGCTCCAGATGATGGTGCGGCTATCGATGCGCAGCGCGCTCACGCCCAGGCGCATGAGCGAGTACAGCAGCAAGAAGCTGAAGAACGCCACGCCGTCTCGCCGGACGTACCAGATGATGAACAGCAGCACACCGAGGATCAGCAGGTCCCCGACCATCTCGTAGCCGACCGCCGGGTGTTGGCCGCAGAGCTTATCGATTGTGGGCCGGAGGTTTGGGTCGAGCCCGCACTGGGGGTGGGCGAGGAAGCTGGGGCTGTTGTGATTGGTGTAGCGCAGCGCCCACGGCAGGCTCGACGGCTTGGCGAAGTGCTCCCCGTTGATGATGTCGCCAATGCGGCCGACCGCCATGCCCATCAGGCCGCCACACGCGGCTACATCCCCCCCGCGTCGCATGGGCAGCTTGCGGAAGAGGCAGTACACCGCCCCGCCGACGATGCCCCCCAGGACGGCGCCGTAGATCGCGATGCCGCCTTCGTTGATCCGGAAGATGTCCCAGACGCTATTTAGGCCGGAACCCGATCTGTGCCAGTTTTCGACTACATAGAGCGCCCGGGCACCCACGATGCCGCAGGGGATCGCGAGCAGGGCGACGCTGTAGATGTCGTCCTCGAGGAAGCCCTGCCTTTTCCCGAGAAGAACGGCCAGATAGACGCCCGCCGCGATGCCGACGGCGGTGAACACGCCGTGCCACGTCAGCAGCAGGCCCCCGAACTTGTGGATCTCGGGATTGATGCCGATGTTGATCGTCATCAAGGTCAAGCTATGCATCCTGCCTCTTCGCTTCCTCCGTCTGCGCCACGCCGAGCCTGCGCACGAGCTGCTTCGCCTCGGCGCGGAACACCCCGCTCCGTTCGGCCTGCGCCGCGATCACGGTCTCGTCTCCTCGCACCCGAGCCCACAGGCGCAGCCGCGGAATGTAAAACGTCACGAGCAGCCCCGCGATCAGTAGTCCCGTCGCGATCCAGATGAAATCGACACCCGGATCTCGCCGCACCTGGATGCCCGCGAACGCCCGCTGCCCCTCGAACGTGTACTCGCGGTCGCCGATACGCACTGGCTGATTAGGGTACAACGTCAGCGCCTGACCGTCCACCGGCCCTAGGATTGTGAGGTACGGCGCGCCTTGCGGCGTCTGGGACAGCATCACCAGGTCCTGCGTGTTGTCTCCGGGGATCGTCTGGTCGGTCGACAGCGAGGGCAGGCCGGTCACTTCGTTGAATGTCCATTGGAGGCCCTCCGCAGAGCTCGATTGGCCTGCAGGCGTCACGAGCCGCGTCGTATCGCCCTCCCGCCCGTACACGACGAGGCTCCAGCTCTTGTCGCCTGCGGGCGTCACGCCCACCCAGAACTGCCGGCCGTAGCCGGGCACGGTGATCAACGAGCCGCTCGCCTGATCGATGAAGTCCGTCGGCGGGATGACGTCGTCCAGCAGCACGTTGCCCTGCGCGTCACGAACCGTGACGGCGGGCGCCGGCTGGAGGCCGGTCAGCGCGAGCACTTCGTCGTATGTGGCGTTACCGGTCGTTACGTCGCGCACGTGGAGCGCCGCGCCTTCGCCCAGGTAGCCAACCTGGTGGAAGCGGTAGCCCCCGTACTCCAGCGGGCCGTTGACCGTCGCCGTTCCGCGCGCGACCTCGTGCCCGCCCTTATAGATCACCAGCTCGCTGTGGTAGTCGATCGGCGAGCCCTTCGCGTCGAAGCGCGCGACGGCCTGCACCACCTGGACCTGCATCTGATTCGGGTTACTCACCGGGAAGACAGGGCTCGTCGTCCCTTCAGCGATGAACAGAGTCTGGCTGTAGCCGCCGAAGTGCGAGAGCAGCCCGCCGACCAGGAAGAGGATGAGCGCGATGTGGCTCGCGAAGTTGCCGAGCTGCGCCCACGCGAAGCGGTCGGCGAAGAGGTACGTGACATCACCATCGGCGACGCTGCGCACGCGAAAGCGCCGCTTGCGCAGGAGCCCCTCGAGCGCGCCGGCCGCCGGCGTGGCGAACGCGACGCGGTTCGCCGAGCGCTCGAAGAAGCTGTCGGGCAGTCGCTCGCGCGGCTGCGTCACGGTGCGCCACGTGAGCAGGAAGCGATCGAGTGCGTAGATGCAGACCGACACGGCGAGCAGCCCGAGCCCGGTCAGGAACCACCAGGCGTCCTTCACCTCGAACAGTCCCAGGCGATAGAGCGCCTGCGTGAAGGGCCCGTACGTACCCCTGTACGAGTCCAGCCAGGCGTCGATCGCCGCGGGGTTGCCGCGCATGGCGTTTGGGATCTGCGGCAGTACCACCTCGAGCAGCCCCGCGAAGGCAAGGAAGGCGATTAGCGCGATCGCGAACTGCGAGGACGCGAGGAGCCGCCAGAGCCAGACGAGGAGGTCGCTCGTGCGCGCCGGCCGGACGACGCCCTGGGCCGCTTCGGCGCGCCCCATCAGCCCGCGCCTCCGGGCAGGATCTTGGCGAGCTTCTTGTTCAGCAGGTCCTGCGTGAGCTGGCCCGGGTAGGAGTCCTGCACGACCCCGCTGCTATCGATAAAGTAGCTGGACGGCAGCCCGCTGAACGGCCCGCCGATGCGCCAGACGTTCCCCACTTCGCCGTCGCGATCGATCACGAGCGGATACGTGATGCCGAACTCCTGCGCGAAGGACTGCACGTTCGAATCGGCCTCCTGTAGATCGACGCCAACGATGATCAGCCCCTGCGCCTGGTATTTGGTGTACGCATCGACCAGCTCCGGCACCTCGGAGCGGCAGGGGGCGCACCAGCTCGCCCAGAAGTTTAGCAGCACGGGGTGGCCCTGGAGATCGCTCAAGCGCAGCGTGCCGCCGCCCGACTTCTCGAGAAGGAAGTCTGGCCCGGCGCGGCCGGTCCGCGGCGATGGGCCCTGCCCTGTCGGGTTCTTGCCGGTGGGGAGCGCGACGGTGCCGTAGGGGCTGTTGCTGCTGCCGCTGCCGCGGCCCTGCCAGTACCACAGCCCGCCCACGATCAGCGCCAGCACGGCTGCCGGTATCACCAGGCTGCCAATGATGCCCACCCAGTTCAGGCGCCGCTGGGGCTGCCCTCCGGCCTCGGGGAGCGAATCGACTTGCTCTTCCATGTGCTATTGGGGCGCGAAGGCGCGCTCGTACAGGCGGCGCACTTCGCCCGGCGGCAGGCCGGCGCCGAGGTAACTGTCGCCGACGCGAATCTCGAAGTGCAGGTGATACTCCGTGCCCGGCGCGCTGACCGACTCAGGCGTGCCCGACTCGCCGACGTATGCCAGCAGCTGCCCGGCTTCGACCTGCGTACCAACCTGGATGCCCTCAGCGATGCCGCTCAGGTGGCAGTATCGCGTCACGACGCCGTTCCCGTGATCGACCCAGACCTGGCGGCCGCGAAACGCGTCCTCGATGTCCGGATTGCTTCCGTTGAAGCGCGCCTCCGCCTCCAGCTCGCTCACTTGCTCAGCCATGATGTCCTGGTAGTCCCAATCGGCGCGAATGACGGTGCCCGCCTTGGCAGCGTAGGCTTCGGTGCCGATATCGATCGGCACACAGTTGTCCGCATTGTAGAAGTCCACTCCCTCATGGATCCCGTTCCGGTAGGCGCGGGGCGCGCCCGGCATCAGGTCGTCGCCCTCTGGCAGGCAGCCGCCGTCGATCGGGTAGGCGAAGCCGGTGAGGACCGGCGCGGCTGTCGGCGTGGCATTCGGGTCGCTCGCCGGAGCGCCCACGGTGGTGTGACCGGCGGCTGTCGCGGTTGCCTTCGCTGCCGCCGTTCCGAGAAGCACCACGCTCACGCCGGAGCTGGGCTTGCTGTGCCCGCCGAACGCTGCCGCGACCACCGCTCCCGCCAGCACTCCAAACACCAGCAACAAGACGAGCAGCCGCAGCGGTGGGCCTCCTTGGCGATTATGTCCGCCTGAGGCGGACACGGTTCAGCATAACACTCCCCCTATAGCGGGCAAGCGCAGGGCGCTACGTCGTGCCGTACAAGTTGTGACGAACGATGTACGCCTCGACAGCGGGCGGAACGAGGTAGCGCAGCGAACGCCCTTCCGCCGCGCGCCGGCGCAGGTCCGTTGCGCTGATATCGATTCGTGGCATCTCGATCCAGCACACGCGTTGCGATAGCCCGAGAACGAGCCGACTGAGCTCCTCGCTGTTTGGACCCACGTCGTCTCCTCTGCGCGCGACGCCGAGCACGGCCAGCTCGATGAGCGCTGCGGGCTCGCGCCAGTGTGGCACGTCGAACAGCGCGTCGAGACCAAGGAGGAAGAAGAGCTGCGCGCCCATATGCTCGTCGCGCAGTGCGCGAAGCGTGTCCACCGTGTAGGACGGCCCGGCGCGCTCAACCTCCGCCGCTGTGGCGGCGAACCCGAGGTTGCCTTCGATCGCCAATCTCACCATGGCGAGCCTGTGCTGCGCGGTCGATACGGTCGCGCCTTCCTTGCGCCAGGGGTCGCCCGCGGGCACCCAGAGCAACGTATCGAGGCCGAGCTGCTCGCGCGCCTGCTCCGCCAGCACGAGGTGCCCCATGTGCACCGGATCGAACGTGCCGCCGAGCACGCCGAGCTTCACAGCGGCCACTCCAGCTCCAGCTCCCTGATGCGCACGCGGTTGCCGTCCTCGATGCCCGCTCGACGCAGCGCGCCGGCGACGCCCATGCGCCGGAGCCGCCGCACCAGCTCCAACCGCGACTCTGCGGTCGCCGCGCCCAGCTTTTCCGCCTCCTCCTCAGGTCGCGTCCCCACGACGTAGTACGTATTGCCTACACGCCGCACCTGGACCGTAGCTGCAACCTGCGGCCGCAGCACCGGTATCTCATCCCGGTCTTTCAGCGTTGCTCCTTTTGTCTCGGCCTCGCGAGCGAGCGCGAACAGCGCGCGTAGCAGCTCCTGTGTGCCTTCGCCGGTGAGCGCCGAGACCAGATAGGCCTGCTGCCCGCGCTCCCGCATGCGCGCGGCCACCTCCTCGGCCCGCTCGCGTGTTCCCGGCAGATCGATCTTGTTCAGCACGATCAGCGAACGCTTCTTCTCCAGCCCGCGCCCGAACGCCAGCACCTCGCGCCGCACCGCCTCGATATCGCCCTCGGGCATCGGCCGGCTCGCGTCCGCGACGTAGAGCAGCGCCCGCGTGCGCTCGGCGTGCCGGAGAA
>JBGQHA010000096.1:0-8369 GCA_041497735.1 Dehalococcoidia bacterium
AGGCCACCGTCCACGACGCGGACGTCATCGAGATCGTGCGCATGGTGGGCGGCGGCGCGAACGAGGGCCAAGGGCCAGGGGCCAAGGACCAAGCCCAGGGTGGCGAGATCGTCATCGTCGGCGCCGGCATCATCGGTTGCGGCATCGCCTACGAGCTGTCGCGGCGCGGCGTGCGCTGCCTCGTCCTCGATAGCCGCCGGCTCGGGATGGCGGCGACGAACGCCGCCGCGGGCGTCCTCTCGCCGCTCGCCGAGTTCGAGCGCCCAGGCGCGCTCGTGCGCCTCGGGCTGCGGAGCTTACGTCTCTATCCCACTTGGGTCGAACGCCTGCGCGAGGACGTGCCCGACATTGATGTGGAGTTCATGCAGAACGGCGTGCTGCGCGTCGCGTTCGACGACGAAGAGCTCGCCGCCTATCGAGCGGGCCTGCGCTTCCGCGACGAGCTCGGCGTGGAGCTGCTCGATCTCGACGCGACGATGGTACACGAGGTTGAGCCGCGCCTGAACGAGCGCATCATCGGCGGGGTGCTCAGCCCCGAAGAGGCGCAGGTGAGCAACCAGCTCTTCACCCTGGCGTTGGCCCGCGCGGCCCAGAAGCGAGGCGTGCGGGTCGTCGAGTTCGCGCCGGTGCTCGGCTTCCGCCGCCGGGCCGATCGCGTGACCGCTGTCCGCACGGCCCAGGGCGAATTCGCCTGCGACCAGGTCGTGCTCGCTGCCGGGCCGTGGACGCGACCGATCGCGCGCAAGCTCTGCGTCGACATCGCGACGTTCCCCGTGCGCGGCCAGATGCTCGCGTACGGCCGGATGGTGACGCCGATCGGCCGGCCGGTCTGGGGCAAGCGCGGCTACGTCATGCCGCGCGCCAACGGCCTCGTGTTCGCCGGCGCGACGGTCGAGCAGGTGGGCTTCCGCTCGCGCACGACGAAGCGCGGCCTCGATTCCGTGCGCCGCGGCGCCATCGAGCTGGTGCCGCAGCTCCGCCACGCGCGCGAGCACTTCTCGTGGGCCGGCCTGCGCCCCGCCTCGCCCGATGGCCTGCCGATCATGGGTGCGCTGCCCGGCTGGTCGAACGTCACCGTCGCGACGGGCCACTTCCGCAACGGCATCCTGCTCGCGCCGGTCACCGGCGAGCTCCTCGCGAACGCGATCACGTCCGGCCCCAGTGAAGCGCTCGCGCCGTTCGACCCCGCCAGATTTACCAAACGCGACTGAGAGGGAGTGCAGAGGGGGCCTCCCTTCTGCCGGGGGTTTGGGGGTGTCCCCCAAACAATCAACTTGTCTGGGCGGGCGGGTGGGAAGAATAACGATGCATACTTGCCACCAGCTCCTCCGCCGCCGCCCGCGGGTCCGACACGCCACACACGACGCTGATCACGGCCACCGCGTCCGCTCCTGCATCGATCACCTGCCGGATATTCGATGCGTTGATGCCGCCGATCGCGACGACGGGCACGCGCACGGCCGCCCTCACCTCCCGCACCCGCTCGACGCTCGCTGCGCGCGTGCGGTCCGGCTCCTTCGAGGCCGTCGGGAATACCGAGCCGATCGCGACATAGGACGCGCCGCGCTGCTCGGCCCGGCGCGCCTCCTCTGCGTCGTTCGTCGAGACTCCGACGATGAACTCCGGCGGTACCAGAGGCCGCACCAGCTCCACCGGCAGGTCGTGCTGTCCGAGATGCACGCCGTCCGCCCCGACGACGAGCGCCAGATCGACGTGGTCGTTCACGATGAACGTCGCGTTATGTTCAGCGCACAGCGCGGCGATCATGCGCGCCTCCGGGAGCTGATCGCCCTTCTCGCGACGCTTGTCGCGCCATTGCAGCAGCGCCGCGCCGCCTTCGAGCGCCATGCGCGCAACATCGACCGCATCGCGCGGCGCGCACGCGTCGGGATCGATGATGACGTACAGCCCGCGGATCGATCGCTCTGCCATGACATGCGCATTGTACGGATCGCCTCACGGGATCGGCGCTATAGCAAGCAAATTTGAAAAACTTTCCCACACAAGGGCTTGACTGTAACGAGCAGCATCTATACCTTATTCGGCAGAGGCATACTCGCTTTAACGGAAAGGAGGTAAGGATGCCTGCGAAGAAAACGACAGCGCGAAAGAAGACGGCGACCAAGGCGAAGAAGACCACGACGCGGCGCAAGACCGCGACGAAACGACGCTAACGTCTCACCGTCAGGAGAACTCGCAGCGCCCCGGCTGTGCCGGGGCGCTGCACTTTGTCTCATCGGCCCCTAAACTGCGGCTCCCGCTTCTCCGAGAACGCCCGCGGGCCCTCACGGGCATCCTCCGTCGATTGCACGATCGCCATCGCCTGGCCCGCCGACTCCAGCGCCTCGCCCACGTCCTGGAGCTGCCCTCGATACGCCAGCCGCTTCGCTAGCTGCACGGCCACCGCCGGCCCCTTCGCGATGCGCTCTGCCAGTTCTCGCGTCGCCGGCAGCAGCTCGTCCGCTGGCACCACACGCGAAACGTAGCCGATGCGCAGGGCTTCCTGCGCGTCGACCATCTCGCCCGTCCACATCAGCTCCAGCGCCTTCGCCATCCCGACGATGCGCGGCAGGTAGTAGCAGCCGCCGTCGCCCGGCACCAGGCCGACCTTCACGTAGCCCATCGAAAAGCGTGCCGCATCCGACGCAATCCGGATGTCGGCCATGCTGCACATGTCCATCCCCGCGCCGACGGCCGCGCCGTTCACCGCGGCGATGTACGGCTTATCGAGCAGCGCCACGGCGCGCGGCACGTAGTGGACACTGTCGCGCAGCCAGTTGCGCCGGTCCGCCGCCGAGGGCGGGCCTTCGTCGGCCCTGTTCTGCAGCCCGGAGTCACCTCGCAGGTCCGCGCCCGCGCAGAACCCGCGGCCTGCGCCCGTCAGGATGACCACCCGCACGTCTGCGTCGACGCGGGCGTCCTCGATCGCCTGCGCCCACTCGCGGATCATGGTGTTCGTAAACGCGTTCATCCGGTCGGGGCGGTTCAGCGTAATCGTCGCCACGCCGTTCGCCTTCTCGTAAAGAATCTGCTCGAAGTCCATCTGTCTCCTCCTTGAACCGCCAGGCGGAACCTGTCCGCCTAAGGCGGAGCCTGGCAAGCGCCAGGGGTCCGATCAAGCGGTTGCGCCTGTAGAACAACACTACTGCATCATCCTGAGCCTGTCGAAGGACGCCCTGACCCCTATAACCCCTTGCCCCCTCGACCCCGCACCCCTGACCCCTCGACCCTTGACCCCTTTTCGCCCTTGGCCCTTGGCCCTGGTTTTCGTATATTGTGCACGGCTTCACCAATCGAGACCCGGCGGCGCCCTGAGCCTGCCGAAGGGAGGTGCACCGTGACCATCTCGACGCGCTGGACGGATGTCGACAAGCTGCTCCAGCCCGCCCCCAAGGACAGCGAGGAGCTGCGCCAGCGAGCGATCCAGGATGTCGCCAAGGCGCGCTTCGAGTTCCCGACGCCCGAGCTCGCGTCTTACCGCACCTTCCTCAACAGCCCGGAAGTCACCATGCCCGTCAAGGACCCCAAGGGCAACGAGTACACGCCCGACATCGTTGTCGTCGATACGCCGGGCAACATCCTCAAGATCGTCGCGCAAGTCGAGACCGCCGACAGCGTCACCATTGACCGCGCGAAGGCCGTCTGGGCGCCGCTCGCCAAGCTGGGCGACCCGGCGTTCTACATCTACGTGCCCGTTGGCCACGGCGGCGAGGCGAAGGCGCTCTGCAAGAAGCTGGGCCTGCAGGTCTACGGCTTCAGGACGTGGCGCTACGTCCCGCAGGGCATCGAGATCAACGACATCTCGGAGCCGCCGGACATCATGGCGAAGCTCATGCCGCCACCTGTGCGCAAGATCCTGCGCGGCATGTAACCGAACGTTGAAACGAACGTAGGGGCGACCCGATGTGGTCGCCCTCTTCGCATTTCATGGACGGCCACGCCGGGCCGCCCCTACTTCGATTCGACGATCTTCTTCAGCAGCCCTCGGTGACACCTCGATTCGTTTTCACAGCCGCAGAGCAGCGTCACCATCCGCCGCCGCGATAGCTCACGCACCGATTCGAGGATGTCCTTATTCTGTCGCACCTCCGCTCGATAGCGGCGCGCGAACTCCGGCCACGTGAGACGACCGGCTCGATACGACTGGAGGAGCGGCAAGCTGGGCGCGAGTTCCTTCTGCCATTCGTCGACTGCGTCCTTCCGCACACCGCGAGGCCACAAGCGCATCACGAGCAGCCGGTAGTCCGCCTGAGGCGGACGCCGAGATGGCGGGTCGTAGACACGGGCCGTTCGGATCACGCCACGCCCAGCGCGCGCTCGATCTCTTGGCGCTGCTCCGGGTAGCGGTGCGCGAACGCCACGAGCAGGCCGAAGCAGCCGCTCAGCATCATGTCGCCGTGGGGCGTCGCGAAGTAGGGCTCTAGGCGGCTGCCGCGCAGCCGGCCGCGCTGCGGGCCCGTAACGGCCAATAGCGGTTCCCCCTTCCCTTTAGGGAAGGGGTTAGGGGATAGGTCACCATCAGCATAGAAGACGCCGTGGCCCTTGCTGCCGAAGACCTCCTCGTGCTGGAGCGAGCCGCCGATGAGCCGCGCCGTGAAGTCTTCGATCTGCTCCGTGGACATCTCGCCAGTGTGGTGCTCGTACAGGCTCACGATGTGGGTGCCGCGCAGGTGGAACGCCAGCGCGTGCATGTTGCCCAGGTTCAGCACGAGCTGCTCGCCCGCCGCCGCGACACGCGGGTCCTGCAGCGCGCCCAGTGCCGCCGCCGGCCCCGTATCGAGGAAGACGATGGGCGACTCCCTATCAGCGCTTGCGACGAGCGTCCGCGCGCGCGTCAGGTAGTCCGGCAGCTCCGATGGCAGGTAGGCGAACGCGCGCAGGTCGTTCTCGCGCTCGACGACGCGGCGCAGGTGCTCGAAGCGAAACAGCCGGTCCGACGTGCCGGGCGGCGCATCGCCGTGGTCGAGGCAGCCCAGCGCGAGGCCGTCGAAGTCGCCAGAGACGTCGAACGCGGCAAGCGCGGCGCGGATCGCTCCGAGATCGAGGTCGCGCAGCTCGATGCCCTCCGCATCGATGCCGTTCGCTTCGTCTTCGCTGACGACGCGCACGCCCATCGCCTCGACCCGCTCAAGCTCGTCGTCGAACGTGCGCGCGGCCTCCGGAGTGGCGTAGGCGGCGCAGCCGGCGCGCAGGTGGTCTTCGAGCGCCCAGTGGCAGGGCCCGCCGCCCTGGATCACGCCCGTCAGCAGCACCGGCCGCTGCGCTGCCGTCGCGCGGCGGATGCGCCCGGCCGCGATCGATGTTGCGCTGGGCATCACGAGCTTGACCGAGTTCTCGACAGGGCCGCTGCTGTCGAAGAGCAGGATGTCCTGTGTGCCGGTGCCGACATCGATGGCGAGGATGCGCATAGCTGAGTTCCGGAGCAGCTGAGTGCTCCGGGACTATTCTACAGCGCCGTCTGGGTTCAGCAGTGCCTTCCGTACTGATGGATGGCGGCGAGGATGTCCGCGACCGTCACCTTGCCGTCTCCCGTCAGATCGGCGTTGGATTCACTCGCGCCGAAGTGATGGATAACAAGCATGACGTCGCCAATTCCAACCGTGCCGCTTCGGTCAAAGTCCGCGCATGAAGGCACCCGGGTCGGGGTTGCCGTTGGCGTATCCGTGGGCGTCGGCGTTTCAGAGGCCGTGGGCGTAGCAGTGTACGTCGGCGTCGCTGGCGCGTCGAGCGGGTCGTAGACGACGCGGACGTGGCCTGAGCCATCGGGAGGGTTGGCATAATTGCCGAACTCCGTCAGGTAGACATTGCCATCGTTATCGATCGCGACACCGATCGCCTCTTCGACCTGCGCATTGAGTGCCGAGCCCCCGTCGCCCGAGTACCCGCAGTCCGGGAACGGATCGATGATCGTTGGAATGTTGCGGCCGGCCAGCGTAGTGACGGCCCCATCCTTCAGCCGCCGGATGCGGCAATGGAGGTCATCGGCGAAGTAGACATTCCCCGAGGGGTCAGTAGCGAGCAGAAACGGGCTCACGCTGGTCGAGAGCGCTGGCCCGTCGCCGTTGAAGTAGCAATTTTCATTGCCCGCAACGGTGTTGATGATGCCACCGCTAACTTCCCTGAGTCTGCAGCTCTGCGAAACGTACAGATCGCCATTGGCATCGACGGCGAGGCCCAGTGGATCACCCACGCCGGCAGCTACTGCTGGCCCGCCATCGCCAGAGTAGGAACATGTCCCATTCCCAGCGAAGTTTGAAATGATTCCACCCGTCACAACTCGGACGCCGCACTCCTCAGCAATGTAAAAGTTGTTGTTCGAATCGATGGCCACCGCATCGGGAAGGGCGAGGCTGGCCTCTGTCGCTGGACCGCCGTTGCCGGGAGCCGTAAAACAGTAGCCCGGGCGGCCAGCGACCGTAGAAATGACCGTTGTAACGGCATCCACCTTTCGCACAGCGCAATTGAACTTGTCGGCGATGTATAGATTACCTGCGCTATCCACCGCCAGACCGGTCGGGTAGTCAAGAACCGCGCTTGTCGCCAGCCCGCCGTCCCCGACATCCACTGACTGGCCAGTGGGACAGGTGCCGGTACCGGCATAGATTGTGCTAACGCCCTGGCTCAACTTGCGGATGACACACCGCGTGTAGTCAGAGAAGAAGACATCTCCGTTCGAGTTGACCGCGATGCCGTATGGCAGGTCGATGATCTCGTCCGTGGCCGGGATGCCGTCGCCGGTCTGCGTCCCGCCGCCGGCGATCGTCTCGATGGTTCCCGGCGCCGGAGAGCCCGCTCCCGCACGCGCCGATACGCGCCACGCCGCACTCACGGCGACGAGTGAGGCCAAAGTAAGCAGGAGAAGGACACGGCGGCGCACGACGGTTCCCCTTATGAGGACTCACTTCCTTAATCGGTCTCCAGGCCGGATTCTTACAGCGGAGAACCCACTACGCTTCCGAGCTGGCTCGGGCAACCGAAATGCCGCCCGACGGAGGGAACGCGCCGATGGGGGCGTCCGCCGGGCGGCACTTCGGGCGTTCGTTCTGCGCGCGGGCCGCAGGTCGGCCTAGCAGCGGTGGGAGGAGCGGCACAGCCTCGATAGCGGCCGGCGCGCGAACGAAGGCTTCGCCCCGAACTAGGGCGAAGGGCTACGGACGGGGATCACGAAGGTCGCCCGTATACCACTGGTGAAAGAGATAGGCGCTGGAGAGCATCAGGACAAAGACCAGGGTGAGTGCGAACGGCATGTACTTCCCCTCTCGAATGTATGTCCTACCGTACATGCGTACTATAGAACGCCCGTGCTTAGCCTGTCAATAGGGTCGGGCAAAGATAGGGGAAACCCGTAAGGCGAAGAGTCTAGGGGGCACGGCCGTGTGTCCGTTGGGCGGAGAGTTGTAGGGGCGCATGGCCATGCGCCCGAGCAATCGTGCGCGAAGCCGCCGGTTTCTCCGCCTCAGGCGGAACCCTCGGGATGTTTCTTGGCCCCTGGCCCTGTTCTCAGCTGCCGCCGCCGTCCGAGTCCTCGGCCAGCGGCGCGACTGGCACATACGAGCCGAGCTTCTCGGTCTGCCGCCACTCCTCCTTGCCGAGCAGAAGCAGGTCGCCGCCGTACATATCGCAGCAGACGATGGCCGGGAAGCCATCGACCTCGAGCTTCTTGATCGATTCCGTCCCTAGGTCCTCGTACGCGATGACCTCGACGTTGCGGATGGTCTTCGAGAGCAGCGCGCCCGCCCCGCCGATCGCCAGGCAGTACGCCGACTTGTTCTCGCGCAACGCGCGCTGTACACGCGGGCCGCGTCCGCCCTTGCCGATCGTCATCTTCACGCCCAGCTCCAGCAGCTTCGGCGTGAAGGGGTCCATGCGCATCGAGGTCGTCGGTCCGGCGGAGCCGATGATCCGCCCCGGTCGCGCCGGCGACGGCCCCACGTAGTAGAGGATCTGCCCCTTGAGATCGAAGGGTAGCGCTTCGCCCTTCTCGGCGGCCTGGACGATCCGCCTGTGCGCCGCGTCGCGCGAGGTGTAGATCGCGCCGTAGAACTTCACGTGCTGGCCCGCGCGCAGCTTCGCGATGTCGTCATCGGTCAGCGGCGCGCTGATGCGGATCTCGCCGTCGGTCTCTTCGATTGGCATAGCTCTTCCCCTTTAGCCACAGATGGACACAGATAAGCACCGATGAAACTTGTGGACACTATCCGTGATCATCTGTGCAAATCTGTGGCCAATTCGCGTCAGCTCGGCGTATCCACGTTCACTACGATGTTCTCCTGCCCATCGCGGGCGACGATCATCTCGACCGGCGCGTTCGGGTCCAGGTTGAGCTCCTGATGCACCGCCTCGGGGGGGACGTAGACGAAATCGCCCGG
>JBGQHA010000097.1:0-8335 GCA_041497735.1 Dehalococcoidia bacterium
AACTTCGTCGAGCTGTGGGACGACGTGGCGGGCATCGGGCCGGTCTCAGTCGATGTCAACTCGCAGGGCGAAGGTATCGGCCGCAAGGCGATGGAGCACGTGATCGCGCACGCGCGCGAGCGAGGCTTCGAGATGGTCCGGCTGGTGCAGGACTCGTTCAACATGCGCTCGCTGGCGCTGTACGCATCGGTCGGGTTCGACCTGAAGGAGCCGCTGAGCTATCTGGCCCTCTCGCGCGAGAACGCCGTCGACGCGAGCGTGCGCGCGGCGACGCCCGCCGACGTACCGGCGATGGACGAGCTCTGCCGCGACATCTATCGCATCAGCCGCCGCAACGAGATCGAGTCGCTGATGCGCCTCGGCTTCCCCGCCTTCGTCATCGATCGCGGAGGCGTGCGCGGCTACCTCGTCGGCACGGCGCTCGGCCACGGGGTAACGGAGAGCGACGGCGACATGGTCGCGTTGCTCAACAGCCTCGGCGCCAGCGCTCCGGACTCCCACACGCTGCTCCCGCTGCGCAACGGCGAGCTGTACCGCAACGCGCTCGCCGCCGGGCACAAGAACCAGAAGGTGATGAATCTGATGGCCCTCGGCCCGTACGAGGACCCGCGCGGCACGTTCTGCCCTTCGGTCCTGTTCTAGCCTCCGGCGACGGTCAGACAGCGATCGAGCTGAACGGCGTTGCGCCGGATCAGCGCTTCCGTGATCGACTTGACATCGATCGGCGTCACGAGAGTTGTGCCCAGATCCACGTCCTGAGCGAACTCCTGGAGGACGCTGGGGTGATCGCCGAAGATGCACGTCGCCTGCGACGCAGTCAGTGCGCCCACACGTACGACTAAGTCGATAGCCTGCTGCGCGCGCGCGTCCGGCGTCGCGGCTGCGATGCTGGGCGTCGATGTGACTAAGGGTTGGCCCGAGCACGAGCGGCCTGGGCGATGGAGGCAGCTTGACTTGCCGCTAGTGCCGAATGCGAGCGCGAGTGCCGCGGCGACGCCCACAAGGAGTACGGCAAATAGGCCCGCCACCGCCAGAGCTCGTGGGACGGTCATGCTCCTTCCGAGAGCGAAGCACGGTAGCGTTCGCGCTGCACGTTGAAGATCCGCCGCAGCTCCGCGACAGGGTCGTTGTGCAGGTCGACGCGTATGTCGATCCTGCCGTCGTCGCCACCGAACGGCGCGACGAGCAGCGCCGCTGACTCGCGGCCGCGCTTGTCGCCGCCCGCCGCCTGGCCCGCCTCGAGCGCCTTCAGCAGCCGCGTCGACAGATGGCCCTTCGCCGACTCGAACGCCTCCGCCATCGCGTCGATCGTCTCCCTGCCGACGAGCATGTTGCCCTGCACCGAGTAGTTCTCTCCCGCGCGCGCGCCGTACCAATCGACGCACTGGTCGCCGGAGTAGGCGAAGACGCGCCCCTGCGCATCGATGCCGGCGCACTGGCGGACGGCGCGTCCCTCGTCCGCGGCCAGCAGCGACGTGAGCGCCTCCTCGGGGCTCATGCCACGTTCGAACAGCGGTAGGCCGTCGATGCCCAGCCGGACGTTCGTGTAGGACTGCGTCGCGATCGCGCCGACGCCCGCCTTCACGTGCGGCACCATCGCGCCAGTACAGGGTACCGCGGTGGAGACAGCGACGCCGAAGGCGCCGGTCTCAGGATCGCGCGCGATGATTGAGAACGTCATGGATTTTGTGGCCACAGATGGGCACAGATAATCACAGAACCATGATGCCCTGTCCCGCCGTCTACATCAATCTGTGAAAATCTGTGCGTATCAGTGGCTATCGCCACAGGGCCTAAATCGGACCAGCGTCGTCTCTTCGCTCACGTCATCGAACGCGGTCTCGACGGGCATGTCGACGCGCAGGTCTTCGTTCGCGCAGCCGACAATGTTCGAGACGAGACGCGGGCCTTCCTCAAGCTCCACGATCGCGAAGTTGTACGGAATGACCGACGCGAACGCCGGGTGGTACTGCTGGTGCATGACGCCAAAGCTGTACAGCCTCCCGCGGCCTGACGCTTGCGTCCACGTCGACTCCGTCGACCAGCAGTCGAGGCAGCGATCGCGGCCCGGCAGACGGAAGGCGCCGCAGTGCGTGCAGCGCAGCAGCATCAGCTTGCGCTCCTGCGCGCCGCGGAAGAACGGCTCCGACTCTTCATCGGCGACCGGGATGGGAAGTTGATATCCACCGTCAGCCACAGCGAAGCCTCCACAACGCACCCTTATCTAACCCCTCTCCGTCTGGGAGAGGGGTGGCCGCAGGCCGGGGTGAGGGCCGCTCGCGCTCGCTCATCAGCCGAAGAGCTGCAGTCCCAGGCCCAGGTAGTACTTGCCAACGCGCTCGAAGAGTTGCTGCTGAACCGCGATGTGCTGCGTGACCACGTGCACGTCGCGGAAGCAACGCTCCAGCTTGCTCGACTCGTAGACGGACGTGGCGCCACCCATTGTGTAGACGATGTCGACGGCTTCGGCGCAGGACTTGGCGGTGTTGGCGCAGGCGAGGCGCACCAGCGCTTGCTGCTCGTCGGTGAGCGCATCGCCCGCGCACATCGACTCCCAGAGGCTGCCGGCCACCTCGAAGAGGAGCGCGCGCGCGGAACGCACCAGCGCTTCGGCCTGGCCGACCTGGGCTTGCACCGTCGGCCGGTCGCGGAGCACGGTCGTCGTGAACACGGGCATCTTGCCACCGGCCAGCTCGACGAACGCATCGATCGCAGCGCGGGCGATACCGAGCGCTACCGCGGCGACCGGCGGGCTGAAGACGTTCAGGATCGAGGCACGGTAGAGCGCACCGTCGTAGTACGGCTTGCCGTTCAGCAGCGAAAACGTCCGCTCCGCAGGCACAAAGATATCCTGCACCTCGAAGTCGTTGCTGCCGGTGCCGCGTAACCCGGCGGAGTACCACGTGTCGATAATCGTGGTGTCGCTCTTCGGCAGCATGTACACCCTCAGGTCGGGGATGCCGTTCTCATCCACGCGGGGTGCCTCGCCCTCAAAGACGAACTGCCGGCGCCCATCCAGCCGGCGTGCAGACAACCGCTCGCGAGCGGCCAGCGGCCCGTCAGGCGATAGCCGCCGTTCTCCGGCACCGCCCGCCCCTTGGGCGCGAGCGCGCCCGCGGTGATCACGTTCGGATCGCTGTACACTTCGCCGCCGCCCTCCGGAGGAAGATACGCCGAGAACATGCCGCCCGTGCCGGCGATCATCACGTTCCAGCCCGCCGCGCCGTCGGCTTTCGAGACCTCCTCGACGACACGGAGGTTGGTCTCGATGTCGGCCTCGAACCCACCGAGCGCCTTCGGGACCCAGACGCGAAACAGCCCCGACTCCGCCATCGCGCGCGCGAGCGATGCGGGCATCGAGCGGTTGCGTTCGCTCTCCTCCCGGCACGCCTCGATCTGCGGCGCGAACGACTGCGCGACCGCGACGAAGTCCGTTGCCCTCGTTGTCGTGACCATGATCCCTCCGATCAGGCTTGCCAGTTCACTTCGTACGCGCGGACCGGCTCGCCAAAGCCCTTCAGCTCCAGCTCACCCTGGTCGCTGAAGGAAAACGTCTTGCCCATGCAAAGATCCCGCACCACTCCAGCCACCATGATCTGCCTGGGCTCCGCATGATGGCACAGTCGCGCGGCCAGGTTCACCGCAGCGCCGAAGAGATCATCACCGCGCGAGACGGGCTCGCCGGCGGCGGCGCCCATGCGCGCCAGGAGTCGCGCTTCCGGGCGCGCGGCGTTGTGCTCCGCCAGCGCCCGCTGCATTTCGATCATGCACTGAACCGCCTTGGCGACGGAAACGAACGAGGCCATCAGGCCATCGCCCATGTGCTTCACGTGCAGGCCGCTGTTGGCATCCAGGCAGTTGGCCATCAGATCGTCGTGGATCCGGAGGAGTTCGACGTAGGCATCATCGCCGAGCCGCTCCGTCAACGGCGTGGAATCCTCAAGGTCCGTGAACACAATCGTGCGGAACGCCGTGTCCGTCGATATGCGGTGGTCTTCTCGGACGGCCGGGCCGTGCTCATCGGGTCCGAGGAGGTCGTTAGCCGCGCCTAGCTCTATCGGAATGATCTCGTCGGGGAGCAATCCATGGGCCTGCTCGTGCACTTTCATCGCAGCGTCGGCACTCGGCGCTTCCACCAGGCAGTAGATAGACCCAAGCTCGTTGTTGAACCACCAGCGAAGATACTTCACATGGTACGAGCCCTGCGCCGCCAGGTCCGCGTTGTGCGCTTCTGCGATCTCGGCCGGAGTCACGCCGGTGATGTTGCGGTGGATGTCCATGAAGAGTGGCATGTCCTTCTCCTAGATTGGCAGCGGCGCCCCCGCGAGGCTCCGCACGGTCACCGCCTCGCCCAGGTGCCAGAAGTTATGGCCGACGGCAGCGTGGCTCAAGATGAACGCCTTCGTCCTGCCGCCGAAGACGCCCGGCATCCAGCCCGCGTTCGGCCCGAGCGATCCCGCCGCCTGCGCGCGCTCCATCGCATCCGCGTCGATCAGGTTCGACCACTCGGCGTCCGGCATCGCGCCTACCAGCTCGCGAGTGCGACGGCCCACCGCGGCGCGGTACTGTCGCATCGCGGCCAGGTCGATGCCGCCCGTGAAGTCGCCGACTTCGTCGTCGCTCATGCCCGTGCCGATGTCGCGCCGGGTGAGGTCGAGACGCTCCAGCCAGCCATCGCCTTCGATCACCTGCGGCTGCCCGAAGACGAGGCTGTTGACGGCCATGTCTTCCGAGCGCGCCATGTGCCAGAAGAGCCACGCGAGCGAGTTCACCCGCTCGACGGGCCGCAGCCGCACCTGATCGTCGGTCAGCCCGCCCAGGATGAAGTCCTGCAGGTACATGCCCGCCTCGGCCTCGCCAACGCCGGCGGCGTGGACGCGCGCGTGGTCGCGCAGGAAGAGCTCAGTCGCGTTCATTAGCGTTGCATCATGAAAGAGCGCTCGGAAAGCGCGTCTGGAAGTCGAGGATGCCTACCCACTCGGGGCGGACGGCGACACGTCCCATCTCGGAGACCATCGATCCGACCTGCTCGACCCAGGCCTTTCCCTGCTCCTCGCCGAAGTAGCGCTTCGCGGAGGCGGCGTACTCCGCCGCGATCCCCTTCACCATCTCTACCTTGGCCGTGCCGCGCACGAGCAAGACCTTGTGCGGCCAGGCATTGTCATCGATGGTGATCGCGACCTTAGTGTTCTTTCGGAGCGCCTTGAGCTTGGGCGCCTTTGGCGGCGAGACAAAGACCAGCTCCTCGCCGTTCCAGTGGAACCAGATCGGTACCACTCGCGGCGAGCCGTCCAGCCAGCAGTAGGCCAGCCGGGCCGGCACCGTAGAGCTGAGGAGCTGCTTCGCGACAGGGTCCTTCAGTAGCGCGACGTCACCTTGCTTTGCCATTTTCGTCTCCTTTCGCTGCCTCTACCGGACAGACTGCATACGTCCTTCACGCCGGATGAGGGCTGAGGACGAGCGTACAGTGGTGATCGAGGATGCCGCCGTTGCCGGTCACGAGCACCACATCATGCTTCTCGACCTGACGCTCGCCTCCCTGGCCCCGCGCCTGGATCACGCCCTCCGAGAGCGGCGTCAGACCCCACATATAATACCCCGATAGCTGGCCCCCGCCCGTGTTCGTCGGCAATGTCCCGCCCGGGCCCAGCTTGCCATCGGCCACAAACGGGCCGCCTTCGCCCTTCGCGCAGAAGCCGTAGTCTTCCAGCGTGACGAGCACGGTGTAGGTATAGCAGTCGTACACCTGGCAGACGTCGATATCGCCGACGCCGACGCCGGCCATGCGAAACGCCTGCTCCTTCGCGATGGGCGCGCCGGTCTGCGTGTCCACATCCCATCCCGCGCGGCGGAGGTCGCCCGGATGGCCTTGCCCCATGCCCCAGATATAGGCCGGCGGCTGGCGCATGTCGCGCGCCCTATCGGCGGACGAAACGATGACGGCGACGCCGCCGTTCGAGACGAGGCAGCAGTCGAGCAGGTGGAGCGGCTCCACGATCCAGCGCGAGGCGTGGTAGTCCTCGATCGTGATCGGCTCGCGCTGCTGAGCGATCGGGTTCATCGTCGCCCACTGCCGTTCCGCGACGGCGATCGCGCCGAAGTGATCGTTCGTCGTGCCGTACATGCCCATGTGCCGCCGCGCGGCGAGCGCGTAGCGCGCGTTCACGCCGAACACGCCGAACGCGGTCGAGAGGCCGCGCATGCCGCGCGGCGCGTCCGTCGCGCGGGTGAGGCGATCGCCGCCGTACGCCCCGCCCGCGCCCCTTCCTTCGCGCAGAGGCGCGTCGGCGAAGACACAGACGACGTTGTTCGCGAGCCCGTGCGCGATCGACATCGCGGCGTACTGCACCATGATGCCCGCGGTCGCGCCGCCGGACTCCATGCTGGAGAGCAGGCGCAGGTTGGTGAGCCCAAGGATGTTCTGCAGCTCCAGCCCGCCCAGGCCCGGCATGGGCGTGACGCCCTGGTTGACGAGCAGCCCATCGATCTCGTCCTTGCGCAGGCCGGCATCCTCGACGGCGAGCCTGATCGCCTCGGCGGCGAACCAGGCGGCGTCGTGGCCGTAGACGCGGCCCTGCGCCGTGATGCCGAGGCCGGTGATGGCGGCTTTGCCTTTGAGATCGTGAGTGGGCATGTGGCGGAACCCATGATGCCGCACGACCGCCGAGCGGCACAAGCGTTATGATTCCGACGTGAGCAGACTAAGAGGACTCGGCTTCGGACTGGCGATCGTGGTGCTGACGGTTGCGGTGATCGCGGGTGTCGTCACCGGCATCCGGCACATCCCCCGCCCGGAGAAGAAGATCGAGTGGGTGCACTCGAACGCGTCGATCATCGTGCAGATGAAGGTCAACGGCTTTCAGGGGGTTGAATCCAGTGGAATAGATCCCTATGTCATCGCGCCCGAGTTCACGCTGTATGGAGATGGCACGTTGATCGCCAGCAAGACTGGCAGCAAATGCCCATGCCGGTTGATAAGAGCGAAGCTTTCCGGCGACGAAGTACGTGACTTGCTGCAGTACATCGAAGAAACGGGGTTCTTCAATTTCAGCTACATAGAACCCGGAAGGCCAGAATCCGCTCCCATTACCTACATCTATGCAGCCGTGAAGGAAGCACAGAATATCTCGGGAAGACACGTCTTAGTGGGCACATGCATCGCAGATTGCACTCCGCCGTTACACTACCGAAAGCTTGGCGACATTCAGGAACGGCTGGAGCAAGTCATTGAAAAGACCATCGCCGATGGTAATGCGATCGACCACTACGCCGACACTATTGTGCTGACAGCAAGAGTCACGAACGTCATAACGGGAAGATCCACTCCGCCGCAGTGGCCGATACCTCAGGTTGACCTCGCAACCATTGCCAACGGATCTGACTTTGGCAGTCGTCGAATGGAGGGAGACCTCGCCAGGCAGGTGCAGGAAGTCCTCGCCGACTACCGCGGAGAGATGGACTACCTCGTGAATGGACAGTGGTACGCGGCAGGCTATACTCCCATCCTCCCCCACGCGGACAACTTCCCAGAGTTCGAGCCGCCGCAGTAACGCTTCTGTCATCCTGAGCCGAGCGGGGTGGGGCCCGCGAAACAAGGGCCCGAGGGCACGAACTTGGTCCGATGCGCATTGCCGTGCAGGACGTCCGGCAGATCGCGCCTCTGGCCTTGTTTCGCTTCAAACAAGAGAAAGGCGGCAGCGGGGCGGCGGGCGAAGGATCTCTCGCGCCTTCGCGGACGGGCATCCGCTTATCCGTTCGCGCATCCGTTGACAGCAACGTAGGGGCGGTTCGCGAACCGCCCCTACAAAATACAACCGTCGCGTTTTAGCAGCAGCCGCGCGCTTCCGCCTTACGCGCCGTGATGTTCGCGCTCGCCCAGCCGCGGTCCTCGGCCTTGTTCGCGAGCTGCACGTCGATGTCGGCGAAGCCAGCGGCGCACAGCTTGCTGGTGTACTCCTCGACCTGCAGCGCGCCCGCGACGCAGCCGGCCCAGCTCGCCAGATCGCTGCGCTCGGCGTCCGACGGCGCGCGCATCCAGACGATGTCCGACACGCGCATCCGGCCGCCCGGCTTGAGCACGCGGTGCGACTCGCGGAAGACGGCGTCCTTGTCCGGCGAGAGGTTGATCACGCAGTTCGAGATGATCACGTCGAACGTGGCGTCCGGCAACGGCATCGATTCCATCTCGCCCTTCCGGAACTCAACGTTCGCCGCGCCGACCTTCGCCAGGTTGCGCTGCGCCAGCGCGAGCATCTCGTCCGTCATGTCCAGGCCGACGACGCGACCCTGCGCGCCGACCTGCTGCGCGGCCAGGAAGCAATCGAGCCCGCTGCCG
>JBGQHA010000098.1:0-8298 GCA_041497735.1 Dehalococcoidia bacterium
CACGCCGGTGCCGCCGACCGCGACGGCGGTGCCGACAACCCCGGCGGAGCCCCGCGTGACCAATCGGCGAGACTGCAACGCCATACGCGGGAGCGACTACCTTAGTGCGGACGAGCGCCAGTGGTTTCTCGACAACTGCATGGTCGTACAACAACCGCCGCCAACCTCCAACGGTCAACAGCTCAAGCCTACGCAGCCACCGCCTCCACAACCGCAAGGTTGCGGCGCAGCACAAAATCCCTGGGGATACGATTTCTGTCCGGGCGGTGTTTACATCTATTCACCGCCAGCCAACTTTTGCTCCTACTTCTATTGCATCGCGAGCTTCTGGGATGGCGTGGGATACGTAATGCAGTGCTCGGATGGCATGTTCAGCAAGTCAGGTGGTAGGCAAGGTTCGTGCTCGCACCACGGAGGCAACTCACGACCGCTATATCGCTACTGATGGAGTGATCGGGCTGGACGTCTTCGCGCCGTCCGCTGACGGGAAGAAGCCAGTCGCTAAGAAGGCAAAGCCTGCGGCGAAAGGCCCTGCCGCTAGGCGAGCAGGCAGGCGACGATAGCGTTCGCTACGGGTTGTGTTGGCACTCCGACTCGAGAAACACCAGCCATGCCAAGAGCTCGCCGCTCGGAAGCAGCCTCGCCAGCACACAGACGTTTTCACCCGTTTTGGGACCGGCCTCGCTTAGCGATAACGCTTGCTCCGGGCGAGTTGTTTGCCGGAAGAATGCCCCGTCAGTATTTCCGAGTTTTATTGGGATTACAGGAACGTTACTCTCAATCCCTCGAACGTCAAGTTCTTGCGTCGAAACCGCGGCGACTGTGCCGGTAACGTACACGTCTGCGATAACATTCGCTCTGGCTAGCGGCCCTGATTGCGAAGAGTCGCCGTGCGTCGCCAGCAGTGCCCAGATCAGCAAGCCGAGACCGGCAGCCACTACAAGAACGACCGCTCCCAACACTGCAGGCGAGAGCCATCCTGTGCCTAGCTTCCGCCCGAAGAACCACGGTTGCAACGCCAGCGACCACCATGGTCCGGCCCCATCAGGCCGCCAGCGTGCCGCCTCCTCCCGAGAACTTACGCTCAGCTTGCTCAGGATTTCTGAGACGTGGTACTTCACACCCTCGACGCTAATGCTCAAGCGGTCTGCGATCTCCGGGTTGCTGCGCCCCTGTCGGATCAGCTCGAGCACTTCTTGTTCGCGCGGCGTAAGGATGTCGGGATGTCTCGGTCGGCCTCTCCTGCCCATCGCGACTAGCATAGACGAGATATGGACGAATTACACTCCCCTATGAGCCAATCGAGTGGAGATGGCCGACAGAGTTGGATTCTACTGCCTCGAAAGGTCCTTGCTGCGCGGCAAGTGATGCAAAGCGAGGTGCGTCCGGAGCGACATCGGAACCTGCTGCGCGCTAGTGCCCGCGCCCGCACCACTCTTCCCACGGCGGCACCTTCTCGCGCACGGTGTAACGGGGTACGCGCCGGAACTGATACTCGGCGCGCTGCAGGTCAACCGGCTCGTTCGACGAACCAACTTTCGAGTCGCTGCCGCGTTTCCTTGAGAATCGACAGGCGCGGAGGCTCTGGCCAAGCGCTATGTGGCAGTCCTTCGATGACCTTGATCTCGTCGCCATTCTTGCAAGCGGCCTCGACTGCTCGCATCTCCTCCAGGGAGATCAAATGGTCGGCGCTGCCAAAGATCATGTAGACGGGGCAGGTGAGACTCTGATAGAGGTCTAGGAAGTCGCTGGTCATGGCCTCACGCCAGAACGTGCTGCGCACGCGCTGACCCTCCTCCTCCATCCACTCTCCTTCCGGCACCGACACGTCTGTTTTGAGCTTCGGCCCGGAGCTCCACAATGCAAGGCCCTTCAGCCCATCGCCCAGATTCGCCGCTGCGGCCATCGCGGCTCCTCCGCCCATGCTCTGTCCGAGCAGCGCGACCTCGTAGCCTTCGTCGCGGAAGGCGTTGACAACAAGCTCTATCGTGTCGATCCAGGTGAGGAAGGAAGAGTCCTCGAACGCGCCTTCCGAATCGCCGCTGCCGGGCTGGTCGAAGCGAAACGATGAGATTCCTTTAGAAGCGAGGTCTCGCGCCACCTCGACGAAGTAACGCGACGGACCAATCTTGCTCGACTTGAACCCGTGCGCCATGACGACGACCCGGTGCGTGTCCGGCTGGACGCGGTGGAACACGGAGGCCACGCGAATGCCACGAAAGTCCTGGTAGCTAAACTCTTCGAGTGCAACTTGGTTCATTATTGGCGTACCTGGGCAGCGGCGCTTTTCGCCCGCTAGTGGCCGCGCCCGCACCACTCTTCCCACGACGGCACCTTCTCGCGCACGGTGTAGAGGAAGAGATAGCACCCCATGTCGCCGAGGAACTTGAACTGCTTCCGCATGTCCTTCACCAGCGCCTCGAAGTCGTCGTGGGATCGCAGGTACTTGCGGAACGAGCCGTACTCGCGCTCGAGCGCGACGATGCGGTTCGCGTTCTCCACGATCGCCTCGATCTTGCGCCGGTTGCGAATGACGCGCGTGTCCTGCACGAGCTTGTCGATGTCGGGGTCGCCCATGCGCGCCACCTTGTTGATATCGAAGCCCTTGAACGCCTCGCGGGTGCCGGGCCACTTGCTATCGACAACCTTCCACGACATGCCGGTCTGGAAGACGGGCCGGCTCATCGCCTCCAGGTAGTCGCCCGGCGTCTTCGGCGTGATCTGCTTCGGCGCGTGGTGTTCGGTCTCTTCGCGAGCCATGTTGATAACCTCCGACATCTATCCTAGCACCAGTCTCGCACTAGGTCTAAGCTCGGCCTACAGCGCAGGAATCGTGCGCTCAGAATGAGAATGGAGCGCCTCGCTTGCCTCGTAGTGTTCGGTGCTAGGTGGGACGAGATCCTTCGCTTCGCTCAAAATGACAGGGGCGTTATTTCACCGTGATCGGCGTCGATGTGGCTGCGGGGCCGGTCGCCGTGGGCGAGGCCTTGTGCCCGCCGCCGCACGCGATGAGCAGCGCTGCCAGGCTGGCGAAGAGGATCGTTCGGCGCATGAGGGAACAGTAGAGCGACAGGAGGGGCCTGTCAACGACCGCTCGAGGCGCTACAATTGCAGGTGCGAATTGACTTCGATTGGGACGAAGGGAACCGCGATAAGAACCTGAAGCATGGCGTCCAGGATTCGGAGATCGAAGAGGCGTTCGCGGATCCCAGGCGTATCTTGGCCGCCAGACTGCAGGTCAACGAAGAGCCACGATACATCTTGCTTGGCTGCGCTATGACATCGGGATCGTATCTCAGAGTCGTCTATACGGTTAGAATGCGTAGAGGGCGCAGATGGGTGCGACCCATAAGCGCTGTTCCGATGTCGGAGAGAAACAAGAGGAGATATCGAAGAAGCCGATGAAGCAACGGGTGGACGTACCAAGAAAATCCGTCAGGTCGTTGCGAGAGCTTCCTGTATTCTCGTCCGAAGATGAGGAGCGGGACTGGTGGGCCGCGCATGACCTGAGCGAAGAGCTCTACGATCAGTTGCAGCCGGCCCAGTTGAAGTCGGCCACCGATCTGAAGCGGGCCATTGAGATTGAGGTTGTCGGTCCGCCGCCCGTGTACGGAGCTGCACTATCGCTGGACAGCCCAAGGCATCCCCATGCGGTTCGCGTGGCTGACCTGCGGAAGAAGGCGAGAGAGGTCATGCGCGGTCGGCCGGCGATCACGACGCCAGTCGTTCTCGCGGTGTCGCAAACCTATGTCCCGGGAGCTATGGCCGACGCGCCCAACGTGATCGGCGCAATATCGAATGCGTTGGAGGGCATCGTCTACGCGAAGGACGCTCTCATCCGAGAGATCCATTTTCAGTCGAAGAAGGGGCGGCGTTCGGCATATACGATCAGGATCGTGCCGGTTCCAACGGCTGCATAGGCAGCACCCTCGCCATGACGCAGGAAGAGCAGGGGCCCGTCCACGCGCCCGAGTTTCCGCCGAACGTCACCTGGCTCCAGGGCGGGCCGACTACGATGGCCTCGCTGCGCGGGCGGCCGGTGCTCATCGATTTCTGGGACTACACGTGCGTGAACTGCCTGCGCACGATGCCTTACGTGAAGGAGTGGCACTGCCGCTACGCCGACCTCGGCCTCGCCATTATCGGCGTGCATGCGCCGGAGTTCTCGTTCGCGCACCACATCGATAACGTCCGGCGCGCCGTTACGGAGAAGGGGCTCACGTATCCCATCGTGCTCGACAACGACTACGCGATTTGGCAGGCCTACGCGAACCGCTACTGGCCCGCGAAGTACCTCATCGATCGCGAGGGCTACCTGCGCGCCTACCACTTCGGCGAGGGCGGCTACGGCGAGACGGAGTCGGCGATCCAGACGCTCCTGCGCGAGGCGTTCCCCGAAGCGCTCCTGCCCGCGCTCATGGAGCCGATTCGTGACGAAGACAAGCCGGGCGCCGTCTGCTATCGAGTGACGCCGGAATTGTACCTCGGCTATCGGCAGGGGCGCATCGGCAACACGGCGAACATCGCGCCGGACACCGTCGCGACGTACACAGACCTCGGCAAGCACGCGGAAGGCTTCTTCTTCCTCGAAGGCGACTGGCTGCTGACGGCGGAAGCGGCGGCGCGGCCCGTCGGCGCCCAGGGCGAGAGCCGGCTGCACCTGCGCTACATGGCGAAGGACGTCAACCTGGTGATGATGCCGCCGCTGGTCGATCGCCAGGGACGCATCGAGCTGCTGCAAGGCCCTTCGACAGGCTCAGGGCAGGCGGCTCAACCGCTCGCGGCGGAGGATGCGGGCGAGGACGTCAGCATCGAGGACGGCAAAGCGATCGTGCGCGTCGACGCGGCGCGCATGTACCGACTCGTGAGCAACCGCGAGATCGATACGCACGAGCTGACGCTCGTCACCCGCAGCGACGGCATCATGCTGTACGCCTTCACGTTCACGAGCTGCGTGGCGACAGAACTGGCCGCGGAGGTTGACAAGCTCCTACATTTGTGATACGGTCGCTACGCTGGGCGGGAGACGGAAGATGGGATTATGGTGAGTGGCGGAATCGTGGCGGTTCTACGCGTGGCGGTGGTTGTTGCTGCAACTGCTGGTGCTGGTGCGGGAATCTATGTCGTCGCGCGGCACGGCAGTTCAGACCGATCGGCAACTCAAAGACCGCAAGCTTCAAGCACTCCAATCCCCCAGACGCAACAGCCTCAGACAGCGCTGCCCCCAACCGCGACGGCCACGCCAGGCCGGCCCACGCCGCCTTCCGCATCAGAGGTCGTTGGGTTCCTCTCTAGCTCAGAAGCACCGTCCGCGGACTGGCTGACATACACCGACAGCTACTACGGCTTCACGCTGAAGTACCCGTCTAGCTGGCAAGTCACCTACGGCCCGGAGAGTACTGGGCCCCACGGCATCTTGCTGGAACACCTTCGTGGCGGTGCTTCTGCCGATTCCGACATTCCCACGGAGGAACGCCCTAGGAATCCTTCAGCTCACATAGCGATCTCGCCATTCATTGAAGAACCGCCGTCGGATGCGCAATGCGCTGAACCTGCCCGGGGGAGCCTCTCGGGTAGGCAGATGAGCGTATGTGTTTATTTGCAAGGACACGACTATCCCAACCTGAGCCTGATGCCGGATGAGTGGGCTGCGGCTTCCGTAACACTGCTCCTCGACCAAGGCCCTGTGTACTTCAGCATCGATCTGCTAGCGCCGCTTCAGGGCGGCAGCGTGGACTACAGCGCTCCTCAGCTCGGGGTGGACAAGAGAGACGCATTGCTGATCCTGAGGAGCCTGGTACTGGATTAGCCCCGCCGAAAGGTCTGTCGATGAGCAGGAAGCTCGGAATCCTATTTTTCGTCGCCCTCGCCGCTGCCTTGTTCATGACAGCGGATACCGCGAGCGGCCACCAGAACTACCCGGGCAACACCTGGGAAGAGTGGAGAGTTCCCTGGCGGGCGAATACGTCCCAATTTGTCAGCGGCTATGGGTTCAACACGGGAACGCACGTGGGCGGCGACAAGTACGCCCTTGATTTCTCACACCCTTACGGAACGCCGATCCACGCCATGGCTAGCGGGAGTATTGCTCAGGTGGCCGGCGGAGTTTGCGACAGGTCGGGATACGGGCTAAATGTCTGGGCGTTGCATTCTGGCGGATATTACTCACGCTATGCTCATCTCAGCCAGAATTACTTTTCGAGTGGGAATGTCGTCATCGGTCAGTTGATTGGGAAGAGCGGTAACTCGGGCAATGTCGATCCCTTGCCGCCTCCTTGTCCCACAAGCAGCACCGTAGGTTCCCATCTCCATTTCGTCGTGACCACACAGCTAAACTGCGCTAGCGAGTCGTGCGCGGTAAATGACCAAGCCAACGGCAAGACACTTTCCGGATACACGAACTTCGACAGCTCTGAGGGCCGAAGCGGGCATCCCCATCTCTCCGACAACGCCGGCGTGGGTGACATCTGCGGCGGCAGCAATCAAGGGCCTGGTTGGTCTTGCACGGAATCCTCCTCTATAGACGGCCAACACTACAGCGTCTTCGTCAGTGCCTACAACGGCCAGGGTGGCTACAACGGGCCCGGCGTGCCGTGGGACGCGTGCGGCGGCGGTAACGCTGGCTGCTGGTGGGTGCACGACTGGACGAGTGGCTACACCGGCTGGGTCGGCGCCACGCAGGACTTCAAAGGCTCCGCCTCCCAGGGTGCGGGGGCCATCATGCGGAAGCGGACATCAGCCACAACCTGGCTGTCGCAGGCCTTTTGGGTGCACGGCAACATCTGGCAGAAGTATCTCGCGCTGGGTGGTGCCCCTTGGCCGAACCTGGGATATCCGGTCAGCAATGAGATCCCAGGGACAAACACGCGTAGCGGTACACCGTATCGATGGACATGGTTCGAGGTCGGGATGATCATTTGGTATGGGCCAACGTATGAGACGCACGGGGCGATCTGGTCAAATTACTACTCGTCCGGAGGCCCGGGCTCTAGTCTTTGCGGCCTGCCGACTTCAGACGTTACACCGTACCTCGGCGGATACGTCCAGACATACCAATATGGGACTATCAGCGTCAGTTCTTCTGGGACGGTTGTTCGAAACTGTCCGTAGACGCTTCTAGCCTCGCTCTAACGCGAAGTGCGTCCCTCCCGTCACCCTTCGCGGAGTTTATCCTGAGGTAGCGAAGGGCTCAGGGCAGGCTCCTGACTAGTCGCGGCGAACTGCCTTCGCTACGCCAGCTCGGCGCCGCCCGTCACATTGATCGCTTCGCCGGTGATGTTGTCTGCGCGGCAGAGGAAGACGGCGGCCTGACCGATGTCGTCTGCCGTCTGCGGGCGGCGCAGCGGGATGCGATCGCGCACGAACGTCTCCCACGTCTCGTCGATGTTGCCGCCGCGCAGCGCCGAGAGAGCGGGCAGCAGGTGGTCGCGCCACATCGCGGAATCGACCACGCCGGGGCAGATGGCGTTCACCGTGACATTGAACTGCGCCAGCTCCAGCGCCAGCGACTGCGTGAAGCCGATCAGTCCGAACTTCGTCGTGCAGTAGTGCGCCAGCCCGGGCGCGCCCCGCCGCCCGGCCTGCGACGACATGTTCACGATGCGCCCCGTGCCGCGCGCCACCATGTGCGGGATGACGGCCTTGCTGCAGAGGAACGTCCCCTTCAGGTTGACGTCGATGACCATGTCCCACTGCTCCTCCGTCATCGCCGCCACCGGCGCGACGCCGATAACGCCCGCGTTGTTCACGAGCACATCGATGCGGCCGAAGCGGTCGGTCGCGGCCTGCGCCATCGCCGTCGTCTGCGCCTCGACGCGCACGTCCACGTGCGACAGCAGCGCCTGCACGCCGAGCGCCTCGACCTGGCTCTGCGTCTCCTCCATGTCAGCTTGCACCGACGGCAGGTCGGCGATGACGATGTGCGCGCCTTCACGCGCTAGGGCGAGCGCGATGCCGCGCCCGATCCCGCGCGCGCTTCCGGTGACGATAGCGACGGAGTCCTTGAGTTCCATGTGAGTTCCTCCTCAAGTGTAGGGGCGGCCTTCAGGTCGCCCGCAGGATATCGATGTTCGACGTGTTACGGGAGGCCGTGAAGGCCTTCGCTATTAGATGTTCGATGTTCGATAGGCTGCGGGAGGCCATGAAGGCCTCCCCTACATGGATGATCGAGATTGCCGGCCGGTCTCGGACAAAGCCAGCGCTCCGGCGCCGCAACGGGAACGGTGGCTGTCAGGCTGAAGCCTGACCCGCGGAGATGTGTCAGTAGCAATCCGGCAGGGCATCGAACCGCCAGAGGCC